>CAYNEU010000115.1:0-6315 GCA_964396275.1 uncultured archaeon
GGAAATTAATATAAATAAGGATATTTGGAAAATTTTTCCATCCCCAGGACATGCAATTGATCATATATCTCTTTATAGTGAGGAAAAAGGTATTTTATTTTCTGGAGATAACATTCTAAGGTCTATAACTACTTGGCTTGGTCCTCCAAATTGTGATGTAGCAGAATATATAAACTCTATTGAAAGGATTCAGGAATTGCCTAATCTTAAGTTAATTCTTGCTGCCCATGGAAGTCCTATAGAAAATCCAAAGGAACGAATTGCAGAGATATTAACACATAGAAAAGAACGGGAAAAACAAGTATTAGATATTATTTATGACAATTCAGATAATGGAATTTCTCCAAAAGATATAATTAAAGCTATTTATCCTAATGATAGTAGATTTCTCCATCAAATTGCTCGTGGTTGGATAGTTTTGACTTTAAAAATGCTAGAAGCAAAGCATTTAATAAAGCGACAAGACACAAAAAAAAAGATAATTTTTTTCCCCGTAGAAAAAAGCTAAAATTGCCTCATTCATAATTGATATGGTAATTTTAAATTTATTTCTAAATTAATAAATAGATTCTATTAGTCAAAAGTGAATTTAATATTATAAAAATCTTTCAGTGATATTATTTTTAAAAGTAATTAATCCGCAGTTATTCTTAATATGGGTAAAGAGTTTAAACAATATTTGAATGGACCATTCTTAAAAAACAACCTAATTATTTGGAGAGATTATCAAAACAATATTGTTAATAGCTGTAAGAATAAAAATTCTTTAGTAGTTTTACCAACAGGATTAGGAAAAACAATAATTGGTATTTTATTAGTATCTAATTGTCTAAAAAAATATCCAAGAGCAAAAATTATTATTCTTAGTCCTACAAGACCGTTAGTTTCACAACATAGAGCTTCATGTGAGAAATTCCTTGATATTGAGAGAGAAGAAATTACCTCATTTACCGGAAAAATAGCTCCAGAAAAAAGAATTTTATCCTTCAAAAGCTCAAGAATCATAATATCTACACCTCAAGTAATCAAAAATGATTTAATGAGGGGTAGATACGAATTAAGTCAAGTGTCATTAATAGTTTTTGATGAAGCTCATAAAACTAAAGGCAATTATGCGTATAATTTTATTTCAGAAGAGTATATTAATACTTGCACAGATCCATTAATTCTAGGATTAACCGCTTCACCAGGGAGGGATTATGAACATATTCAACAGATATGTAACAATTTATACATAGAAAATATCGTCTCTAAAAATTATCTGGATAAAGATGTAAAAGATTATATTTATGAAATCGACACGTTTATTAATTTAATTGATTTACCTATTAAGTTGAGGGAATTAAGTGCTGTTTGGTATAATTTATTCGAAAAATATTTAAGATTTTTTTTAAAAAATAACTTAATTCCCCCAAATAAGCCATTTTATTCAAAACTAGATTTTTTAGGAATCTCTCGTGACTTAACATTTTCTTTACACTATGAAAAAGGAAATGAGTTTGATTTATCTGAAGATGAATATTTAGAATGTTTATATTATAAATCTCCAAAAATTATAGATATTGTCAAAGAGAAACAACTTGATATCCCTTCTGTATATTCTTATTGTTCAAGTTGTATATCCATTCTTCACGCTAAAGACTTATTAGAAACTCAAGATGTTTCTCTCTTTAAATCTTTTTTAGATAAAATTAAATATAAAGCAAGTAAAGATATCTTATCTGCTAAAAGGATCGTGAATTCAGAGCATTTTTTCCACATCAATTCCGTAATTGAAAAAGAAGAACAAATTCTTCTATCTCATCCTAAATTAAAAAAAATTACTTCCATTATTAAAGAAGAAATTGAAGAATTTAGGAATAAGAAAATTCTAATCTTTACACAATACCGGGAAATGGCAGAATTTCTTAAGAGTAAACTACAAAGAGAATTTGATGGACAACTGAAAATTGAAAAGTTCATTGGTCAAGCGACTAAAAAAGAAGATTACGGATTTTCCCAGAGTTTACAAATAGAAATATTACAAAAATTTAGAGATGGAAAAATAAACATATTAATCGCTACAAGTGTTGCTGAAGAAGGATTAGACATCCCAAATGTTGATGCTATTATATTTTTTGAACCTGTTTCCTCAGAAATCAGGTTAATTCAACGACGAGGAAGAACTGGGAGATATGCCCCAGGAAGATGCTATATACTAATAACTGAAGAGACAATTGATGTTCCATTTCATATTGTTGCCAGACGAAAAGAACATTTAATGAACTCAGTTTTATCTGATTCTGAGAAATTGACACTAATAGATTCTTTAGAACGCAAGAAAATTGATTTCTCCATTCAAAACAATCAAAGTCATAACTCACCACTTACTAAAAATTTTAAAGAAAGAAAATATTTAGAACAAACCTATTTAGCAAATCGATCTATCGAAGAAATCATTACTCAAATCGATAATTTTTGTAATAGTGATGAATATAGAGATCTTAAAGAATGCGGGATAACATTTTACTCAGATTTAATAAATTTTAATAAACCATTCTTACGAGAGAAAATAATCAGATTGAAAAAGAGAAGCACCAAAAAACCTACTGAGCAAAGGGTTTATTTAAATAAACATGTAAAATCCTTGATAAATATAGTTAAAACTTATGGTAGGAATGGAACATTAGATTACAAAAAATTTCAAGAACTCGCTCGAGATGAAGATATCATTAACCGAAAGTTTAATGTCCATTTCAATCAAGCATGTTTTCTGGGATATCTCAGAAAATTAGATAACGGTGTTCATTTTATCTTGGATTATGATTAAATATTTATATATCAAATATATCATAAATCTAAAACAAGAAAAAACTAACTATTATTTTATTTTCTCTTCTTTTCCTTTTCTAATAAAGTATAAAACCAATATAATGGAGGTAATAATAGCAGGAATTGCAAATATTGCGGGATTACCTCCGCTGAATAGGAATAGATAATATGAGATTGTTACGATTGAAGCGAAAAAGGCTATTATACTCCCGTATTGGCTCGCAAAATTTTTTAGATGTCGTAATATCATATTGACTTTATAATTTGTGCTTTTGATTACTTCTAATTCAGTTTCATCAATTTCATCCAAAACTTCTGGATTTTCATAATAAATGGATAATACTGGATTGTATTTACCATTCAATTTTCCAGCACTAATTAAAAATAGCAGATGGTCTTGAATATTTTGTTTTTTTATTCTTAGTTCATTATTCAAAAATCCTACAGTCAAATACTCGTTTGCAACAGCCTTTATAGTCATATCGATGTATGATTTTAATATTAAACATTCTAATGCTTTAACTTTTTCGTTTAAAATTTCAGAATATTCATCTATAAAGTTATTAAAGTCTTCCAGAATAAATTTCGAGATTTGAATAAAATTTTTAGATTGCTTGGAAAAATCTTTGAACTTCGCTTCTACATGTCTTTTAATCTCTTTTATCTCCGAATCAATGGTTTTGGCCCTCCTTTGAATCAAAATATTACTCTTCTTAAATTCTTTAATTTCTATATTATCTTCTACTTTTCTTTCTAGATTTCCAAGTAATTGGCTTAAATGTATCTTATTTTTATTAATAAGAGTTAATAATTGTTCACGGTATGATTCATTCTTCATTGCTATTATCTGATCACTAATTTTCTGCATCTTGTTGTTATATTCATTAGAAAAATTATTTTTTGCTTTCACATATAACTCTCTAATTTCGGGTACTAATTTAGCTAAATCGCCTGATTTGTGCAATAAATCATTTATTTTATGTTCAATTTCATCTTGAGATTGTTTTAGATTCTCCTTAAAAATTCGCTTTTTACTTTCAAAAGTTTCTTGAATTTTGATATAATTCTCATATCCTTCAGTTTTTTTAAAAATTTTAGCAGCATATTCCTTTAATTCGATATTGAGAGAATTAAATTGCTGTTCGATGAAGATGTGTTTTTTGTTAAATTGATTTAAGCTACTTTTAATATTATTTATAGCGTTTCTTTCATTTTCTAAAATAGATTCAAAATATTTTTTTGTTTCATGGAATTCTACTCGTTCTTGATTTATTTGAAGTTCTCTAACCTTTTCATAGAATTGTTTCGGCATAACATCTTTAAAAATTCTTAAATCATTGATTCTATTTTGAAGTTCCAACATATTTATATTCAATGTTCTATTCCTAATACTCGAATCATATAAGGCAAGAATTTTTCCAATTCTTTCCCTATTTAGTTTTAATAAATTATTTTCAATATAATTCTTAAGTTCTTTATTTAAATAATAATAATCTGTGTACACTAAAATAGTTATTTCCTTTTCGTCAAGTTCCGCATTAATTTTAGATATATCAATCATATCTTTTAATTTATTTATAAGAACTTTACATGATAAGTTAACTTCTTTCTTCAAATCAATTAATTTAATGTGATTCGTTTTTTTCTCGATAGTAATTGCACTTATTTTATTTGAAATGACATTGTTTATGAGTTCATCTTTCAAGAGTGATATTTCATTTATAAAATAATTATTGAATTTTTCCCATTGGATGATGCTTAATTCTGACTCTTCTTTAAAATTCTCTATAAATTTAACACACTCACTTAATTTTTTCTGATATACCTTATTTATTTTATTAAAATTGAATTCAAGTGTGTCAAATTCTTTCATAACAACTTCAATTTTTAAATTGCTTGAATTTTCTAAACTGCTTTTAATAGCATTTAGTTGAGATTTAAATTTTACACTTTCTTGAGAGACAAAATTATCAAAATCTTCTAATCTCGCTCGATTTCTTTCCTCAGTAATCTTATTCTTTAAAATTTTTACTTGGTTTGCGATTAATTCAATTACATTAGTTTCTAAATTTTCTAATTTTTCTTGAAGGTGGTGATAAAGTGAATAGAGCTTTTGTTTTCTTTTGATTTCTTGTTTTATTGTTGATTGAAGTTCTTTAATTTCATTTAGCCTCTCATCCATTATTAAATCTGATTCTTTCTTAGTAATATTGAAAGCATCCTGAAACTTATTTTCCAAAAGTTTGCTTTTAGCGTTTTCTCCAATTTCTCTAATATCAGCGTCTATTCTACTATTGATCTCTTCAATTTTTTGTAGGTTAATGTTAAAAAATTGGAAACCATCAGTATAATAATTGAAATTTTCATCGAATTTTTCTTTAATTCTTATCCAATTGTCTATTACTTTCTTATGCTTCTTAACTATTTTTCTCTCTTTAGTTGTAACCTGTTGAGAGACGTTATAAATAATTGTATCATATTTCCTTACATTTTGAGCTATTTTATCCAAATCATACATTATAAGGTTGATTTTTTCACTATCATATTCCTTTTCTAGAGTTTCAAAAAAAATCTTTCTAAATGAGTCTATTTTTTTATTTAAATCTTCTTCTATGATACTTATTTTTTCCCCAAGATTTTCTAATAGATTTTTTAAATTTCTTACTTCTTCTTTTTCTTGAATTTTACTTTTTAGATATGACTCTACTTCAGTTAATCTTTTTTGCAAAACTGAGTATAATTTATTCCAATTGGAGATTTCTGAACCTAAACTAGCTTGTATGTTTACATATTTAAGTTCTTCATAGAATGAGTTTTCAATATTTTCATTTAAAAAATCCGCTTCCATTAAAGCATTCCTTACAACAAACTTTAATCTTTCTTTAGCATAGTCAATCTCATTAATTAGAAGATAACTTTCTATTTCTTCTCGTATCTGAGAAGTAACACCATCTAATTTCAAAGTCATATTGTAAATATCATTCCTTATATCCGCTAATTTCTCTTTTTCTTCAAATATTCTTTCCACATTTAAATCCATATCAGATACGATTATTTTTTTAAAAATATCATTCAAATAGAACAAGTATTTTGTTTTAATTCCTAAAAAGACTTTTTTTGTTCTTATATTTCCGTTAAAAAATCTTTTCTCAACCATATCTCTAATTATGGGAAAGACTTCTTCCTTTAATTTCAGTGGTTCATTATGGAGAGTTCTATATCTTTTAAAAAGATCAGAAAGAGAAACAATGCTATTAATTAAGAGTTTATCATAGAAATTTTGAAAAAATTCTTTTTTTCCATCACTAAAATTATTAATATAATTCTTGAATTCAATCTCATTTTTTTGATTGTGCAAATTATAATTATAGTTAAGATTAATATATGAAATAAGTTCATCAGTATATTCTTCTAAACCAAAAGTGGTTTTAAATTGTTTTATATCAATAAATTTTTCCTTTTCTAATTGTTTAAAAAGTAACCTTTCAATATCATCAATAAACT
>CAYNEU010000116.1:0-5654 GCA_964396275.1 uncultured archaeon
AGAAGGCTGTAGAGAAACATTTAGAGTCTATGAAACATAATGAACAAACTGAAACGGAACAAATAAAAGAAATTCTTACTGAGCACACCCACCAATGTGGTTGTCCTTCTGCTCTAACAATGGTTTTTGAGGAACCCGAAACGCAAACTGAAGTATCTGGAAAGATATCTTCAGCACTACGACAATGGCCAGTTCAAATGCATTTGATCAATCCTCGAGCACCCTATTACCAAGGAGCAGATGTACTCCTTTCGGCAGATTGCGTAGGGTTTTCATACGGAGATTTTCATAGAGACTTCATGAAGCAAAAATCCATAGCAATTGCTTGTCCAAAACTCGATCAAGGCAAAGATGTTTATATAGAAAAAATTAAATCCTTGATAGATGACGCAAAAATAAATACACTTACAGTTGCTATAATGGAAGTACCTTGTTGTTCTGGTTTATTAGCCTTGGCTCAAGAGGGAGCTAAACGAGCAAGCAGAAAAGTCCCAATAAAGTATGTTGTCATAAGCGTACAAGGAAATATTTTAACAGAAGAATGGGTATAAATTTTTTATATATTTTGTATTTATTATTTCTCGAATAAGACTTTCTTTTTAATGATTTTTCTAAGCATTACGGATAATGCTGATTTGGATTTCCCCAACTGTGTAGCTAATTCCTCTAATGAAATATTTCGTGGAATTTCAAAAAATCCTAAAGAAATCGCTTTATCGAGAATACTTGATTCATCAAATGTCAGTTTATTTTTATCATCTTCAATAATATAAGGGGAAACCCCAATCCTTAATAATTCAAAATCAATATTTTTTTGTTCAAAAAGAGTCAATAGTTGGTCTATCCGTTCCCTACTTGATATTAACCTCCAATAAGCAAATCCTTCCTCAACTCTTACCGGGAAGTCTACAAGAACACCACATTTTATTATAGCATATAATAAATAAGGATCTTTAGTTTTAACGTTGAATTTGACTTTATTTTCTTCCTTTTCTATTATATTCAGTTCAAAAACTGAGGGATGATTACTAATTTGTTCGATAATAGGATCAATATTATAATGTAAAATCTCAATGACACTATTACCAATAGATTTCTCAAGATCATATGGAAGAAAATGTGAAATTTCCATCTTGATATCAGGATAATTTTTGAAAATTTCAGATATCCATATTTGTTCCGGAAACTTAATCTTTATTCTTGCTAAACTTGGTTTACTTGAGACCATCTCGAAATATTAGAGTTTAAGATTTTAAAACTTTATTTTTATACATAATGATTAATTATTAATAAAAACAAGTTAAATGCATTATTATGGTCGAAAAAAAGAATCTACTTTTAGGGATATGTGGAAGCCCTAGAAACCAAGGAACTGAATATGCAATCAGATATGCTTTAAACTATGCTGCAGAAAAGTTTGGATTTGATACAGAGTTTTGGAGTGTTAGAAATAAAAAAATTAATTTCTGCCTTCATTGCGATTATTGTATTCGAGAGAAAAAAGGATGTGTCAATAAGGATGACATGGAAGATCTTTATTTTAAATTGGAGGAAGCTAAATTTCTTCTCTTTGGCACTCCAGTATTTCAAGGCAATTTATCAGGTCAATTAAAAACGGTAATGGATAGGTGCCGTGCTATTGTTGCTAAGAATCCTAATGTGTTGAAAGATAAAATTGGATCGGCACTGGCTGTAGGGGGAGATAGAAGCGGAGGACAAGAGATTGCTATAAGAAGTATTTTAGATTTTTACCAACAAAATCATATTTTACCAGTATCTGGTGGCGCATTTGGGGCGAATCTTGGTGCTAGCTTATGGAGTAGAGATATAGGAAAAGAAGGAGTCGAAAAAGATGAAGAAGGGTTGAGAACCATCAGAAAAGTAATAAAAAGATTAAGCGAATTTAAAAAATAAAAAATTAATTTAAAAATTAAAAAAAAATTATTTAACTCCGAATAGCTTTTTTGCTTCTTTTTCTCTTAATCCAGAAATCCCCCAAAGCTCCTTAAACCAATATTTGCCTTTATGAATAACAACCGGGGTGTTCACTATACAACCATCAGCATCACAGAACGTTTTTGAAAAATTGTCATCATGTAATAGCTCGTGTACAAATTCCTCATCATTTATATCTCGTTCAATATATCTAACTTCATTTTTATTGAGCCATTCCTTTAACTCTTCACATCTGTGACAGCCTTCCTTGGTAATCACTATTGGTGTCTTAGATTCTGCCAAAATAATCATCTCATTTTTGTTATTTCTTAGTATTTTATCCTATAAATAAATAATAATTTTAAAAAATATTTATCTTCTAATTTATAAATTTTAAAATTGTTTAATTATTACTAAAAAGCTTTTTAAAAATAAAAAACCATTTTTCTCTTTTCCTTTAATCTATTTTTAGCAATTTTTAATAATTTATTATGATCATATTCTTATTTCTTCTTCTTATTCTAATCTTAAGATGGATCAAAAAACTCGAAATGAAGCTTTTAATAAATACATTAAAACCTTATTTAATAGTTCCAATTTTAAAGAACGAGCGATCGCTGCGCAAAACCTTGGTGAATTAAAAGAAGGCAGAGCAATTAATATATTAGCTAGAGCTTTAAAATCTGAAAAAGATGATGTAGTCATTAATCATATTATTGAGGCTATGGGAGAAATTGGAGCCCCAAAAGCTACAATGCTAATTATAGAGTTTTTAAAACAAGAAGTTGAAAAACCTGAAGAAGATCAGGATAAAACAAGATTATTCACAATTATAGAAAGTCTTATGAAGATTGGCGATAAAAGAGCACTCGAGCATTTAGGCATATTAATAGATTCTTGTCATAGCGATATTAGAAAATTAACAGAAGAAGCGTTTGAGTGTATCGATCCTAAATGGAAACTAAATATTAAATCAGATTAAATTAAAAAGATTTTTATAATAATGAGGAAGAAATAAAATTATGACTGAAATTATAGAAAAACTTGCAAAAACTGTAGAAGGTTCAAATAAAAATAGAGATATTACAATTCTAACATTATCTACGTGTATGTGGTGTAAAAAATGCAAAGCTTGGTTGAATGACCGTGATGTGCAATATAAATATGTTGATGTTGATCAAATTAATTTTGAAGAAAAGTCAAAAATAATGGATTATTTAAGAGAAAACTACCAATCTAGGATTTCATATCCTTTTATGATTTGTGATGGTGAAGTTGTAGTGGGGTATAATCCAGAAAAATATGAAGAATTAATGAAATCTGGAGGTAATTAAGATGGATATGAAAACTAAAGAAGGAATGATGGAATACTGCAATAAAGTCTGTAAAACAAATAAGTGGATATTAAATAAAGATCAAGAAACTCTCAATAATTTAATTGAAGGCTTAGTAGATAATAAAAAAAAAAATGGATATCAATCATGTCCATGTCGTCTAGCTTCCGGGAATCGAGATTTGGATAGGGATTTAATATGTCCTTGTGACTATGCTCCATTAGATATAAAAGAATATGGTGCATGCTACTGCAATTTATATTTACGTCTAGATTTCTATGAGATTGTTGGGAAAACTTATATTCTTGTTCCTGAAAGAAGACCTTTAGAGAAGGAAAAAGCAGTATTAAATTATTTTAAAAAATAAATCTCGTTTTACACCTCTTTTTTTCTGCTTATATGTTTTAGAAGAGTTTTAGTTGATTTTTTATTTATAAATAAAACCCTTAAATAAGAGGACTTCTCTATTTAAATTATGACAGATAATGAAAAATCTGATGACGAGTTAGAAGAAGAAATTGATAAAGCATTCAAAGATACTGAAAGGTTACGAGATCATTGTGGAACGCCTATGCCAAGTAGTAAAGAAGTGGGCATACAGAGAACTGATGTTAAAATCAAAAAAAATAAGTAAATCTTAAAGAACTTTCTTTTTTATTTATTTTTAAACTTGTTTATATTTGATCGATATTCAATTTTATAATAAAAATATAGATAAATTGAATATAATAGGATAACTGCTTTATTGAATATTAATGAAGTCTTTATAAAGAATTAAGCTTTGTTAATTACGTGTGATATTTATGAAAGAACGAATAAAAGGAAGAAAAAATTATCCTACTGATGAAGTTGATCCGGAAAATTTTCTTAGTGATGAAACAGTAAGAGATTTCATTAGAAAGAAGGATAGAATTCAATTTAAAGCAGATGATTATGATAAACTCTATAATTGTGTTCATTGTGGAGAATGCGGGACAGAAAATGAACGTATTTTATTAAAACAAAAATATATTGAAGATGGAAATACATTTGAAGGGATAAATGAGATGATTGAATATTTTGAGAACTATCGATCACCATATCCTACAAATAAAATGCGAATAAGACCCCCAAAAGGAATTCCAAATAAATCTAATACTCTATTTTTTATGGGTTGTCTCTCTACGATAAGGATTCCCCATTATACTGAACATGCTCTTCAATATCTAATGCAACAAGAGATTGATTTCACTATTTTGGAAACTGAAATTTGTTGTGGATGGCATTTAAAAATCAGCGGATTGATAAATGAGTTTGAAACATGTATAAAAGAGAATAGAGAGCTTTTTAATGCAAAAAAATTTAAGGAAATAATTTGCTTGTGTCCCGCTTGTTATCATCTTTTTAAAAATGAAATGGAGGGTTTAAATGCTGAAGTAAGATATATTTCTGATTACTTAAAACCTTCGATTGTACATAAAACGAGCAGAGTTGGGATACAGCACCTATGTCAATTAATGAATAGAGGTGAAACGGGGATAGATAAGCATGTTAATAATACTCTTAAAAAAAGTGGATATAATGTGATAGATATCCCTCATTGGTGTTGTGGTGGTGGATCTGGTTGGATGGGACGTACTGATATAATAGAGGGTATTGCTCGTAAGAGAATGTCTGATTTTGATCGAGATGATCTTGATTATATAACAACTTATTGTCCTTCATGCTGGTGGATTCTACGACGATTTAGCAAACAGTGTAAAATTCATCCATCTGCTATTGATTTATTCGAATTATTGCTATAAAATCCCACAAATGAAAGAAGATTATAAATGTCCCTGTCAAGAAGTTGATCCAGACAACTTCATTACTAATGAAGAAGTAAGACATCTAATAGAAAATAGAGATAATTATAAATTTCAACAACAAGACTACTTTCGACTGTATAATTGTATTCATTGTAATGATTGTGGTACATCTGAAGAGCGTTTTATTTTGAAGCATAAATTCTTAACAGATGGGAATTCAATCGATGGATTAGATATAAATATCGGCAATATAGAAAGATATAAAACACCATTTTTTAGAAATAAGAATCGAATTAAAATTCCTAACACAGTGTCTAAAGAAAGTAACACTTTATTATACTTTGGTTGTTTTACTACTGTTAAAACTCCAGAATATGGGAGTAGTATTATGAAATACCTTCTTTCTAAGAAAATTGATTTTTGTATTCTTGAAAAGGAAGACTGCTGTGGATATCCTATATTATGTACGGGAGCATTAGAATCTTATAACTATTTGGTTGAAAATAATTTAGAAAAATTTAAAGCCAAGGGGATAGATACAATCATTACCGTTTGTCCTAGCTGTTTTATGGTTTTTAATAAACACTACAGTCAGTAT
>CAYNEU010000117.1:0-1748 GCA_964396275.1 uncultured archaeon
CTAATTCAATGACTACTTATAAAATAAAAAATAAAACAGATGAAGAAAAGGAACTTTACCTTGACCATCCTAAAACTTATGATTTTAAAATGATAGAGAAACCTGTTGAACCCGAAGAAACTGCTAATTATTGGCGATTTAAAATAACTTTAAAACCAAAGGATGCTATTGTTTTTAAATTAAAAGAACAAAGAGAAAATTATTCAAGCGCATATTTATGGAATTACAACAAGGAGGATCTACTAAAACGAGTTAGTTTTTATGTCAAAAAGAAGTTTATCGAAGTAGATCTAGAAAATCGTTTGAATGAAATTGCAGAATTGATTCAAACTATAAATGATTTAAGAGCTAAACAAGAAAAATTGAACGAAGAGAGAGATACAATGACTGACGAACAATCTCGTCTAAGAGAGAATATCTCTGTTCTAGGTGAAGATAGTCAATCAATATCATTAAAGGAAAGATATATAAAAAAATTAAGCGATCAAGAGAGTAGGTTTGAGGAAATTAATAAACAACTTAAGTTATTGGATAAAGAGGTTAAAGATCTAAATAAAACAATTGAAGAAAAAATGAATTCACTTTCACGACCTTAATTCTAATACAAATTTATCCTTTTTAATTTATTATGCAAACACAAATGGTAATCCCTCGTTTTAGAAGTTTGTTATACCGTAGTGGGTGGCTCTATAACGCAATTACTAGGAGATTATACAATCAAGATACAAAATTTCTTACAATTGCGTTACTAGTTGGAAAAGGTCCAAAAAGGGTGTTAGATTTGCCTTGTGGTACCGGATATTTAATGCGTTTTTTACATCCCATGATAGAATATGAGGGTGTAGATCTAAATCATCGATTTTTAAAGCGAATAAAAAATAAGGAACTAAAAAAAAGAAATATTAAATTAAAGAAAATAATATTACATCAAAAAAATATATTTGATTTTAAGTACTATCAAGGGGAGAAGAAAGATGTTATTGTTATTAGTGATATTTTGCATCATATATACCCAAAGCATTTTGATTTAATTAATATAGCTAAAAATATCGCATATAAAATTATAATTTGTGAACCTTATACAGTTAATCCTGAAGAGATTTCTGCCCGGGATAAGATTTTAAAGGTTGTTATATATTTAGGTAAATATTTGCCGAAAACTTTATTCAAAATAGTTGATTTCTTCTTTTTAGACAATGATGGTATTAATTCATACCAAAAAAGATCGCAGTGGACTCATAACAAAAAAAGTCTTAAAGATTTGTTTAAAACAATGGGATTTAATAAAATCTACAATATTTTTGATGAATATATTGGTATTTGGGAACCATAAAAATGAGTAGAGGGGTGATATCAAGTTGAAAATCACATTATCATTATGGGATACAGGAGGACAAGAACGATTTGATTTTTTTAAAACTGATTTTTTCAAAGGTGTTGCGGCGTTAGGCTTAGTTTTTGATTTGAGTCGCCCTGATACATTTAATAAAATAGATGATTATTTCAATGAAATTAGAGACAGGGCTGGTAATATTCCAATTTTTTTAATTGGTAATAAGAACGATCTAAAACAAGACATTGGAGAAACTATACCTAGAGAAAAAATTATTCAAAAAGTAAATCAATATTACTTATTTGAATATATCGAAACTTCTGCTTCAGCAAATGAAAATGTGGAAAAATTATTTTACAGATTAGCAATTGCAGCTTTACTTGATTTTAAACCTAGGCTTGGAGAAATCGTAGAA
>CAYNEU010000118.1:0-2792 GCA_964396275.1 uncultured archaeon
CACCTATTGCTAATACCCTTATAAAAGTAATTATATTTGGCCACCAAGGAGTTGTCATCCCAATCCAGAATATACCAAATAAAAGAAATTGACTCTTCTTTAATTTAAAATATCTTGATATAATTCTCAATCCAATTAAGATTGAAATAACGACAAATACGATAGTTAGAGTTCCATGTAATATCTCCAATAAGTTTAACACCATAATTAGTCACTCACGTATTTTTTATTAGAGTTCCTTTTTTTTTTTATATAATCCTTTTGATAAACTGATTAATATATTTTTATTATAGTTATTTCAATTATTTTAACCTTTTTAAAGAGTGATTAGGCAATTAAAATTAAATCTAAAATAAACATTACTTAAAATATGAGTAATTATAACCAACATTTTGAAATTTTAAAACATAAGGATTATTTATATGTAATAAAAGAAAACATCTCATTAGTACATCCGTTTTATACAAATGATCCACTCAATATATATTTACTTTTAGGAACTCATACTGCTCTTTTACTTGATACTGGATGTGGGCTTTTCCCTATAAAACCATTAGTAGATGAATTGAAAGGAAATAGAAAACTCCTCATTTTCAATACTCATTATCATTGGGATCATCCTTTGGGTAATGTAGAATTTGGAGAGGTATATATTCATGAAAATGAAGTTGATATTATTTCTAAACCTTATGATGTTTCATTCTTTAAAGATTCTCCTAACAAAATTGTAAAAATATATGCAGAACAGAATTTTTTAATTCCTCCAGCAAAATTAATCAAACCTTTAAAAGATGGAGAGATTTTTAATTTAGGAGAAATAGAGGTAAAAATTATTCACTGTCCGGGACATTCTCCTGGTTCTATATGTTTGTTGACATCTACAGGTGAACTTTTTACAAGCGATGTTGCTTATTACGGAGATCAATTCTTACCTAAAAAAGAAAATTTTTCAGAAGTTCTTGAAACTCTTTCTAAATTGATAAATTTATGTGAGAAACAAAAAAATCTTGAACTATATCCGTCACATAGAAAATATCCATGTGATAAAACTCTTTTAACAGATCTTTACAATGGCATTGAAAATATAGTGAATTTATGGGATACTAAGAAGGAATTTGATTTTTTTGAAGCATGGCAAATTGATGATGATAGTGGAAAATTCAGATATTTTATTTCAAAATCATGAATTAAAATAATTTTATTCCTCTCTAAATTTGATAAAAGGCATTTCTGAATCCAATTTACGGGAAAGTTTTTCAGGACCAGCATAAACAACAACAACTATTAAGTATACTCCGATCATAATTCCTCCACCTATATAAAATATCATCGTAGGTAATAATCCCAATAACCCTGTGATAAATGCTCCGTTAAAATTAAAGCTAAAATGAAAGATAATCGTGATTATTAAGCTACCTTTCGTATTATTATATCCCCAAGTCATCAAAATCGAAATGACTAACACGAGGAAAATAAAAATATAGAAAGGGATCCGCTCTTCAACAAAGTATAATGGAATATGCCAGCAAGCCCATATAACGCCTAGAATTAAACTCGAGATAACCGCACTGTATTTTGTTTGAAGTTTTGGTAATGCAAAACCACGCCAACCTCCTTCTTCGCTTAGGGGACCTGAATGCAAAGTTTGAAGTAAATATAATAAAATTAATGGTATAGTTAATCCTGAAACAGGTCCAGGTGCCGATCCTCCAAAAAGAAGGTAAAATCCAGCAAAAATTAAAGGACCTATCATAAGTAGAAAACCTGCAATATACCATTTAATCGCCACTCTCCACCTAATATATCCTTTTAATAACTTTTTTATTTCTTTCCATCCACCAATAAAAGCTGAAACAATGATAGCAGAAATTGTGGGGCTCCATATAGTAACAATTGTAAAAAGTATTATTGGCATAGCAATTGGAAAATAGATTCTAATTATAACAGGAATAATCATAAGAAGATAACTTAAAATGAAAAAGCAAGTTAATGAATGTTTTTTTATAAATAGATTGAAATTCATACTTTTATTTGATTTTTAAATTATAAAAGCCTTTTGCCAACCAAATTTATTATTAATATATATGTATGCTTACAAAAATGTGCAAATATAAATCTCAGAAGATAATGTCAAGCAATTCTTTATGTATTAAAAAATTTAATGATAGCATTTTGAGTTTAAATTAAAAAGTAGTTAAAAATATATTATTCAAATAGTGTTAAAATCCCTCAAAGATAAATTTATATTAATTTGCATCCTTAATCACTACATATCCAAAAAAGTCTAATTTTAAAATAAAATGGTGTTATAATTTGGAAAGTATTGAAAACCTAGAAATAACAGCAAATAAAAATTTAGATATTGCTAAAAATGAAAAAATTTTAACCAAAGATTTCAAATTGACCATTAAACTAGAGCAAAAACGAGCTAAAGCACGAGAAACACTTGTTAAGAGTGAAATTGAATTAGCAAAAATGCGAGAGCGATTAGCTGAAAAAAATATTAAATTGGTTAGAAACAAAGAGAATGTTAAAGATATTCTGAAATTCTCTGATATTGACTTAGAGATTGAAGAAAAATATATTATTTATAGCGAAAAGATCGCTGAAGCCCAAAGAAACGTTGCTGAGGTGCAAAGAAAAATAGCGCATATAGAAATAGACATTGCTGAAGATGAAATGAAAATTATAAATGAAAAGTTGAAAGTTGCTAAAGAACGTGAAGTTTTAGCAAATAAACAATTAAAGTATATTAAACTTATGAAAACTTCAGCTTTAAACGAAAAAATAAC
>CAYNEU010000119.1:0-1699 GCA_964396275.1 uncultured archaeon
ACAGCAACTAAACGACCTCCAGTTCGCAAACTATTAAATGCTTGTTTCATTGTTGCAGGATGTCCAATCGCTTCAAAAGCTATGTCTGCTCCTCCTCCTGTTATTTTTCGAATTGTTCCAACAATTTCTCTCTCATCCATATCTTTTGCTAAAACAGTTTCTACAGCTCCAATTTGCTTAGCAATCTCTAGCTTGTTTGGGACAATATCAACAGCTATAGGCAAACCACCTGCAACTTTTACATTTTGAACTACATTTAAACCAATCCCACCACATCCTATAATAACTACCCAATCGCCAGGTCTTACTTGACCTCGATTTTTTACAGCATGATATGGTGTTGAAATAGCATCCGAAATGATACAACTTTCTTCTAATGACATTTCGCTTGGAAGATGAACTACATCTTTTATAGGAACCTTAATTTCTTGTGCAAATCCCCCATCAATATGATTACCAAGCATTATTTGATTAAGACATATATTTTCTCTACCAATTCTACAATTAACACAGTATCCACAGGAAAGCACAGCAGGAATGATAACATGATCTCCTTCTTTGAAGGTGGTTACATCCTCACTTACCTCTTTAATACGTCCCGAAATTTCATGACCTAAAATAAGAGGTGGCTTTTTAACCGTTGGCACACCATGTTCTAAATAACCAAAATCAGTATGACAAACACCACATGCTTCTATCTTTATTATAGTTTGACCCAACTCACCAGAAATATTAGGGTCAGGATAATTATCATCTAATTTTAAAGGTTCCTTAACCTTTTCAAAAACGGCTGCTTTCATCTCAATTTCCTATAATTTGTTTTATTATTATTTTAATTTAAACCTAATTCTTATTAAATTTAATGAAATTAACGATTCTGCCAATTGGGTGATCTTTTTTCTAAGAATGCTTGTAATCCTTCATTTGCGTCATGCGTAGACATTAGTTCTTTAAGATAATATTGTTCGATTTCATCTAATTTAGCCTCAAAATTAATTCCTAAAGCTTGGTTGAATGCTTTTTTCGTGTATTGTAAAATAATGGTGCTTATATCATTAAAAGATTCAATAAATTTGGCAACCTCTTGTTCATATGATTCAAGTGGGAAAATATGATTAGAAATTCCAAGTCTTAGCGCCTCGTTAGCATCAATTATTTCCCCTAACATAATTAACTCAAATGCTTTTTTATTTCCGATGATTTGGGGAAAAGCTAAAACAGCTATAGGTGGAAATACTCCTACTTTTATTTCGGGTTGCCCAAATTTTGCTTTATCCGATGTTATTACAATATCACAGAAAATAGCAATTTCACAACCTCCACCAAGAGCAGCTCCTTTAATGCTAGCAATTGATGGACATTTTAGTTTGTTAAGCTTTCTAAAAATTCCATGAAATTCTTTTATCATTTTGGGAGCTTTATCACCTATATGATCGCCAATATCGACTCCAGCAGAAAATGCTTTTCCATTATGATTAAAAATAACTGCTTTTAATGATTTGTCTTCAAGAAAACGTTCAAGAGCTTCATTAATTTGCTCCATCATTTCTATTGTTAAGATATTTAATGGACCATTGTTGAAAATTATTTTTCCAATATTATTGGCTTTTTCCACTAAAATTAAATCATTTGACAATTTATATCATCCAATATGGCTATTTATTCCTTTTAAATACTTCTATTCTATTTTTTTTTAAAA
>CAYNEU010000120.1:0-5372 GCA_964396275.1 uncultured archaeon
TAAAACTTGAGATTTCTTCAATTGAAGAATTCAACCCTTTAATTGAGGGCCAAATTTCTCAAATTAATGGTATTAAAATTATAGAAACATGTTTTATAACAGATATTATAAAATAATTCCGTTTTTATCATTTTTTATTTAAACTTAAATATTAAATTTAACTGTATTTATTATTTCTTAGAGTTAATAAAATTTAAGTAGTAATATTTACGATCTTGGTTACAAAATTAGAAGATTGTTATGAGTATAAAAAGAATTTATCCCAAAAAACTGCAGACTATTGCTTTTATTGGAAATTATATACCACGCCAATGTGGTATTGCGACTTTTACAAATGATCTTTTACAAGCAGTTTCAAATGAATTACCAAAAAGTAGTTGTTGGGCATTGGCAATGAATGATAAACCTAGTGGTTATCCTTATCCTAATCAAGTTCGTTTTGAATTAAATGTTAATCGATTAAAGGATTATTCATTAGCTGCGGAGTTTCTGAATGTTAATAAAGTTGATGTTGTTTGCCTGCAACATGAATTTGGCATCTATGGAGGAGATCATGGAATTTATATTTTAAACTTACTTCGTAACTTACATATGCCGATTGTGTCAACATTACACACCCTTATACCGAATCCCCAACCCAAAATTAAAAAACTTATTGAAACAATTGGTAGATTATCAGATCGTTTAATAGTTATGAGCCATCTAGCTAAAACGCTTTTAAAAAAAGACTATGGGATACCTACTGAAAAAGTTAATGTAATTCATCATGGAATTCCAGATGTTCCATTTATAGACCCCAATTTTTTTAAAGATCAATTTGGAGTTGAAGGGAAGGATGTCATTTTAACTTTTGGTTTGATTAACCCTGGAAAGGGGATAGAGACAATGATTGATGCTTTGCCTAAAATCATTAAAAAACATCCAAATGTGACATATATTGTACTTGGTGCTACTCATCCAAATGTAAAGAAAGAACATGGGGAAGCGTATCGTTATTCTCTTCAAATCAGAGCTAGAGAGCTTGGTGTAGAAGATCATATAATCTTTTATAATAGGTTTGTAGAATTAGAGGAGTTATGTGAATTTTTAGGAGCAGCTGATATTTATATAACTCCATATGTTAACAAGGAGCAAATTGTCTCTGGTACACTTGCTTATGCTCTTGGAACTGGCAAAGCTATCATTTCTACACCTTATTGGTATGCTGAAGAAATCTTAGAGGATGGAAAAGGAATAATAGTACCATTCAAGAATCCAGAAAGCATAGCCGATCATATTATTAGCCTACTAGATAACGAAATTGAAAGACATACTATGCGAAAAAAAGCCTATATGTTTTCTAGAGATATGATTTGGAAGGAGGTTGCTCGAAACTATATAGAGATATTTGCAGAAGTAGTTGAAAAAAGATTATCAGAACCAAAAACCATTTTAAGGATAAAATCATTACAAACTTCACTATTCGATCTACCTCAACCAAAATTTAATCATATGTATAGGTTAACTGATGATGTTGGCATTTTACAGCATGCTAATTTTATAATACCAAATCGAAAGCATGGTTATTGCACAGATGATAATGCAAGGGCATTAATTGTAGTACTTTTAGCTCAAGATTTATTAATTGAAGATGATTTATTAGAGAATCTTGATTGTCGTTATTTAAGTTTTTTATTGCACGCCTTTAACGAAAAAAATGGTCGATTTCGCAATTTCTTAGGATATGATCGTAGGTGGCTTGAAGATGAAGGATCTGAAGATAGTCATGGTCGGGCAGTTTGGAGTTTAGGAATTACAGTAGCTTTATCAAAAGCTAAAGAGTTTGGGGATCAGGCTTTAAGATTTTTTGATAAAGCTGTGTCAGTTCTTTCAGAATTTAAATCTCCTAGAGCTTTAGCTTTTGGTTTGATAGGAATTCATGCTTATTTAGCTAGATTTGGGGGAGATAGCAAAATAAGAAGATTTCGAGAAAAAATAGCAAATAATTTATACGAAACATATTGTTCAAATGCTAGTGACAAGTGGCCATGGATAGAGGACACTTTAACTTATGATAATGGAAAAATTCCACAAGCTTTAATGATGTCTGGACAATGGTTGCAACGAGGAGATATGGTTAAAGCTGGATTAACATCATTAGAGTGGTTAATTAATATTCAAAAGAATCCTAAGGGACACCTTACTCCAATCGGTAATTCTGGATGGCATCTACGTAACGGAGAAAAAGCGAGATTCGATCAACAACCTCTTGAAGCTGAGAGCATACTTGAAGCATGTATTGAGGCATTTAAAATAACTCAAGACAAAAAATGGATTATAGAAGCACGACATTGTCTAGAATGGTTTTTAGGTCGAAATGATTTGAACATTTCGCTTTATAATTATAAAACTGGAGGATGTTATGATGCTTTAACATCTACAGGTCCCAATATAAATCAAGGGGCAGAATCAACATTAGCTTGGTTATTAGCCCTTTTAAATATGTATATGTTAGATAATTTAACTGAGATTGATTTAACAGAACAAATAAGTGAGTAATATAAAAATATCTAATAACCCAATTGTTATAATAAGTTCGTATCCACCACGACTTTGTGGTATTGCAACATTTGCCGAAGAAGCAAGAGAGTTTATCCAAAAAACAAATCCTAATAGGAATGTTTTAGTTATTAGCCATACAGATGGAGAAGGAGAAGGAGTTTTTCCCATAATTGAAATAAATAGATATGACTGGTACGAACCTGTTGTAAAAAAAATTAATGAGTTGAAACCATATGTAATTCATTTAGAACATGAATATGGTCTTTATGAATATAGAGATAAACGTGGGATTGGGGATAGGAATGAAGGTTTTCTTAAACTTCTTGAGGCAATTGATGATTATCCCATTGTAGTTGAACCACATACTATTCATGGACGGATTACTGATTTTGAAGCTGATTTTATTTATCAACTTTGCCAAAGAAGTGATGTTGTTTTTTTTAAATGCCATTATCAAAAGTGGAGATTGGATTGGTCTTTTAGAGCCCGAGGATGGGAAACCCCGAAAAATATTATGGTGGTTCCCCATGGTGCCCGATCTGATAAAAGATGGGGAATAGATGAAATTACTAAATTAAAAACAGAGCTGGGGTTAGATCAGTTGAATTTATCAGATCATCTTGTTGGAATGATTGGATGGATACAAACCAATAAACGATGGGATATACTACTTTCAATTTGGGGAGAAATTCATGAAGAGATTAAAAAAAAATGTGGTCAGAAATGGGATTTATTTGCTGCAGGCACTTTACGTGACCCAAATCACAAACATGATTATGAAATGTGGAAGTCTGATATTCTTGAACTTCAAGACAAAAAGATAGCACATTATTATGAATTTATTCCTAGAGGAGATATTTATTATAAAGCAATGGCAATATGTGATTTTATTGTGTTGCCCACTATTGATGAAACACAATCTGGAACATTAGCAAGGATAATAGCTTTAAATAAACCTTATGTAACAACAGCCCCAATGGAAGGATTAACAGCCCAAACTTTAGAAAGTGGTGGTGGTTTATTATTTACAACAAAGAAAATGCTAAAAAAAAAGGTAATTCAATTAGCTTGTGATGAAGATCTTCGAATGGAACTTGGTGAGAATTTAAAGCAATATCTTGATAATGTAGTATCTTGGGAAATTATAGCAGAACAATATAATTATGCGTACGAACTTGCAAGAGATGCTAAAAAAACAGGCCAAACTGTTAATTTAGAATTAGAATTTTAAAGGTGTTAATATAATCGTAAAGTCATCTTTTAATGAACTTTTTCAGCGTCATCCAACCAATCCAATTATTTTAATAAAAGATTTACCCTATGATGCGAATACTGTTTTCAATGCGGGTGCTGTCAAATATCATAATGAAATTATACTTCTAATGCGAGTAGAAGATAAACGAGGTATTTCTCATTTTACTTTAGCTCGTAGTAAAGATGGGATAAATAATTGGCATATCGATAACCAACCGACTATGATACCTCGTCCCGATCGTTATCCAGAAGAAATATGGGGGATTGAAGATCCTAGAGTTACTTTTCTGGAAAAAAAAAATTTATGGGCTATAATATACACAGCTTATTCTAAAGCCGGGCCTTTAGTCTCATTAGCGTGTACTAAAGATTTTAAGCATTTTAACCGTTATGGGATTATAATGCCGCCAGAGAATAAGGATGCTGCTATATTTCCAATTCGGTTCAATAATCGGTGGGCAATTCTTCATAGACCTGTTGCTAAAATGTCAGGAACTGGCGCTCATATTTGGATTGCTTTTTCACCAGATCTTAAACATTGGGGTGATCATAAACTTCTCATACCTGCTAGGAGTGGTAGTTGGTGGGATGCAAATAAAATTGGTTTATCGCCCCCTCCAATGAAAACTGATGAAGGTTGGTTAATACTTTACCATGGAGTTAAAACTACTGCCAGTGGCATTATTTATCGGTTAGGACTTGCACTTTTAGATCTAAAAGATCCTTGCAATGTAATTGCTAGATCTGATGAATGGGTCTTTTCTCCAAAAGAATCATATGAAATTTATGGTGATGTTGATAAAGTTGTTTTTCCTTGTGGTTGGGTTCAAGAAAGTGATAATATCCTACTTTATTATGGATGTACTGATAGTTCTATTGCTTTAGCAACTGCTAGTCTTTCAGAACTTATTGAGTGGCTTAGAAGACAAAATACTTCATCAGAGGATAAATTATGCACGTAGCAATACTCTCACCAATCGCATGGCGTACTCCTCCTCGATCTTATGGTCCATGGGAATATGTAGTTTCTTTATTGACGGAAGGCCTTGTAATGAAAGGAATTAAAGTAACTCTATTTGCTACAAAAGATTCCATTACTAAAGCAAATCTTGTAAGTGTTTGTCGTCGTGGGTATGAAGAAGATAATGAAATAATACCAAAAGTATGGGAATGTTTACACATATCTGAATTGTTCGAAAGAGGAGATGATTTTGATATTATTCATAACCATTTTGATTTTTTACCTTTAACCTATATGAAAATGACCTCCACTCCAGTTGTAACGACAATTCATGGTATCTCATCTCCCAAAATTTTACCAGTTTATAAAAAATACAACAATCAGAGCTATTACGTTTCCATTAGCAATGCTGCTAGAGTTCCAGATTTGAATTATATTGCTACAGTTTATCATGGTATAGATCTAGACCAATTTACTTTTAAATCTAAATCGAAGGATTATTTAATATTTTTTGGTCGTATACATCATGATAAAGGTACTAAAGAAGCTATTGAAATAGCTCTCAAAATTGGAATAAAATTAATCTTGGCAGGAATAATTCAAGATAAGGTTTATT
>CAYNEU010000121.1:0-3405 GCA_964396275.1 uncultured archaeon
GTTTTTTGAATTATAAGCTGATCAGTTTCAAGAAATTGATAATCATTATCAAGATATTTAGCTAACGCTCTACCTATAGTTGTTTTTCCGGTAGCCATAAAACCAATAAGAGCAATGGAATCTTTAGGCATATTAAATTACGCTATAAAATTTTATTCAATGAATTACAAATTGTTTTAGATGGATTGTCCTATTGAAAAGCCATGTTCTTCTAAAACGCCTTTTTTTAGTTCAAGATAATGTCCCGCTATATATGCTGGAAAATTAAAATGTTCTGGATTTAAAGTATCATTTTCAACATATTTAAGATTAGAATGTGTAGCAACTACTTTCCCAAAAAAACACACATGTGATCCAAATTCTATTCTATTTATTACTTTACATTCCATATTCCATGGAAACTCTTTTATCATTGGAACTTGTACCACAGAAGCTTTCTCCTGAGTTAAATTTAGTTGTTTCCACTTATTAACATCCCTTCCTGAACGTGTGCCACAATAATCAGCTTCTTTTAATTGGTCTATTGTTGGATAATTAATCACAAATTCACCGTGTTTTTCAATTAATTGAAAAGAATGTCGATTAGGACGTATAGAAATAGCAATAATAGGAGGATTATGGCATACTTTTCCTACATACGCTAGTGTTATTAAATTAGCGTCTTCGCCTATCCCTACAGAAATAACTGCTACAGGCATAGGAAAAGTTGAGATTTTTGGACTTAAGTCTACTTTTTTCATTCTAATATCATTTTATTAGTTTGAATTATTAATTATTTTAGTTTTTAACTTATTAAATAGTTGTAATTTGAATTATATCAAATTTTCCTATAAAACTCTTAAATAATAAAAAATTAGTAAGTAATCAAAATCCGTTGAAAATAATATAAGGTGAAAGAGAATTATAATAAAACATCGGGGTTTCGAACCTAAATTTGATTCCTCTGTATTTATAGCACCCACAGCTGCGGTTATAGGTAATGTTTCGATTGGACAAGATTCAAGGATAATGTATGGGTCTGTCCTTAATTCAGAAGGTTCTAAAATCGAAATTGGTGAATGTTCAATAATCTGTGAAAATGCTGTTCTTAGGGCTACGGCATCAGGGAATCGCGAGTATCCTGTAATAATTGGGGATCATGTCTTTGTTTCACCGCAATCAACTATTATAGGTGGTGAGGTTGAATCTAATTCATATATAGCAACGGGTGCCACTATTCTGCAAGGTGCTATTGTTCAATCTGGTGCCGCGGTAGCTGTTGGAGCTTTTGTTCATGCGAATACAATTGTTCCCGCAAATTCTTTTATTCCTCCAAATAATATAGCTATTGGAGATCCAGTTAGAATCTATAGTCCTAAAGAGAAAGAAGGCTTGGCTAAAGCAATAAAATCAATTGAGTTTGCTAAAGTTGCATTTAATGTTGAAGCAAATTGGGAAAATCGCTTTGAGAGGTATAGACAAGCTACGATGGTTCGTTCAAAAGAATTTGAGAGCCATTTTAATGATGAGATAATAGATTGAGACAAAAATAACTTAAATAATTAATATGATCGAGAAAGATTTTGTTACTGCTCATACAACGGTTCTTTGTATTATTGGGTATCCAATTGAACATTCTATGAGTCCAATAATGCATAATGCTGCAATCCGTGAATTAAACCTTGATTATATTTATTTAGCATTCAACATTTTTCCTGCTAATTTGAACCTTGCTGTGAAAGGAATTAAAACATTTAATATCATTGGAATTAATGTGACAATTCCCTTTAAACAAAAAATCATGAAATATTTAGATGAAATTGATCCTGTAGCAAAGAAAATTGGCGCAATAAATGCAATTAAGAATGATAAGGGATATTTAACTGGGAAAAATACAGATGCGGAAGGAGCTATGAAAGCATTATTAAATGCAGGGTACACCATTTCAGGAAAAAATATCTTATTGCTAGGAGCTGGTGGGGCAGCAAGAGCTTTAGCGTATATAATAGCTGAAGATGTTAATAAAATAGTTATTGTAAGTAGAACGGAAAAACGAGCATTGAAACTTTCGAATCAAATAAAAAAAGATTTTGGGATAAATACTGAAGCAAAGAAAATGAGTAAATATGTTTTAAAAGATGAATCTAAAAAAGCCGATATTATTATTAATACAACTCCTGTTGGTATGTATCCAAATGTAGATATGTCACCAATACCCGCAGAATATTTGCATGAAGATTTAATTGTCTATGATGTAGTGTACAACCCATTAAAAACTAAATTAATAACAGATGCTACCCAAAAAGGATGCAAAACACTAGGAGGTTTAGACATGTTAGTTAATCAAGGAGCTTTAGCATTTGAATGGTGGACAAACAAAAAACCTAATACTAGTTTAATGAAAAAAAAAATAATTGAATTTCTTGGGAAGAACTAATAAAGTTTAAAAATAGGATTAACTATAGCAACATTTTTAATAAATTTATAAAGATTAAAAAAAAAAAAAACTAAAAAAATTATTGTATTGAACTTCCACAAAGTGCACAGAATTTAGCATTCTCACTTTTTTCTAACTCGGTTCCACAATTATAACAAAATAATGCTTCTTCTTCAATTTGTTGCGATTTTCCAATAACCTTTGGACTCTCTGGTTGATGAGAAATATTTATTACTTGATATTTTGAACTTTGTTGATCAGTTTCTTGTTGTTCATAACATACTGAATCACAATGAATACAACGAGGTTTATGTTCCTTATCTAAATAGATCGCAACATAAATCAATAGGCCAATACCCCCAGTGAAAATAGCTAAGATAATTGCCAAACCAATATTGAATTCATTCTTTTTTGTATAAACATTCATTTTACATTTTGGACAATACATATTTTAATCATACCAAATTGTTTTATTTTTATTTAATTAAAAGAAGATTTTAATTGAATTAAAAAAATTTGGAGTCCAATTTTTAAAATTAATATGCAAAAACGCCTATACTAAGTAAAAGTACATAAAAAAATTAATTTTCGGAAATTTGACTCCCGCAGTTCGGACAATAACTTATTCCAGGGTCTAATTTTTCACCACAAAGAGAACAAAAATTAGGTCTAGACCCTGTTATTTCTTCGGATGTATTTAAAGGTGCTGAATATGATGGTTGTTGAATTTGAGGTTGAGTATGATAAGTATAGGGGCTTGGGGTTTGGAGAGCTGTAATTTTATACCCACAATGTACACAATTCTGCTCAGGACGAGAATAATACCAAGCTAAGTATATTAACAAGCCAATTCCTGCAGTAAAAATCAATAATATTATGGCAAGGCAAGTGTCAATATCTTCACGTTTTAATAAAACATTCTGTTGACATCGTGGGCACCATCCTATAGGATTTGTAGTTGTCATTTTGCGTAATTAAATAGAATTTTT
>CAYNEU010000122.1:0-2067 GCA_964396275.1 uncultured archaeon
CCCATCATTTAAATCGAAATAATTCATATGTGGATGAGAATCAACGTTTGTCACAAGATGTTGCCACATTACTTTAGAGATTTTTCCAATAATCTTAACAATCTCTCCTACATTACCTTCAAAATCAGAATATTTAGTAATATTAATCATAATTGTGCTTTTATAAGAACTTTTACTTCATGAGGACATTACTATTATTTAAGATTCATGTGTATATATTCATAATGTAATATTTAATCATATAAGAGTTTTAAGGGAATTTCAATTGGATAATAAAGATGGCGGCTGCTATAGGGATGAGAATGCAGAAAGTCTTTTAAATAATAATTGAACATTGATTTATTTACTTATGATAAATCTCCTTAGCAAATTCATAAATTATTGAACCAAAAAAATCACCAGTCTTACCGGTCTTTTCAAACCCATTTTTTTTATAAAAATTTTGAGCTCTTTCTAAAACTGCTGTTGTATCTAATGTTAATAATATACAACCTTCCAACCTAGCATCTTTCTCTAATATTTGTAATAAATCTATTGCAGGGCTATCTTTCCCTTGCCTATCAGGAAGTACTGCCATCCCACGTATATGAGCTTCTTTAGGATTGATTCTCTGCCATCCTATAGTTCCTATTATTTTTTGTTTTTGATCAGTTGCTACATATAATATCATATCTTTCATGCGTTCTATTATAGCTTCTTCTGACATGACAGTATCATTAAAACCTTCTGGGGTATAATAATGACGGAATTCTTCAAATGCAGCTAATAGAACTTCATAGATTCCGTTTGCATCATTCATGTTTGCTCGCCGAATTAAATAATCTCGATCCATATCAAGAACACTTGAGAACGTATTTTCTTTTAAATCATATTCTAATAAGAACTTTCTTTTTAAAAATTGTTTATCTTTTATTAGGAAAATCTTTTATTATGTGAATATTTAAAAGAAAAGGATAAAAAGAGCTTATTCAAAATAGTTTTATACTTTCTCAATTTTTAAATAAAAATTTTCTCCTTCAATCTTGAATTCTAATATTTTATCTTTAATTCTATCTATATATCGCTTAATATTTTCCCCCGCCTCTGCGTAATCACCAGAAACTTCAAGGATTTCTCCACTTTTCATCTCAAGTAGTTGTCTCTTGGTTTTAGCAACAGGCATTGGACAAACAAGCCCAGAGCAATCTAACTTATATGAACCTGTCATTTTTTAATCACTTCTTTAAAATTAACTAAATAATACATTATCTGCTTGTTCGCACATTTCAACAAATCCATTCATAGTTGTTTTTTTAATTCCTTCTATCAATTCATTTTCAGACGTTCCACGTGCCTTCATACATACGCCACAAGCTTTCACATTTGCTCCTTCAGAAATTATATCTGTCATCCATTTTCCTACATTATCATATGTGGTTGGATCTTGATTCTTCTTTCCCACAAAAATTCCATCCTCAACTAGAAATATATTTACTTTATGTTCTTCTAATAAAGCTGTATATGCAAATCTTAGCATAGTGTATGGGCGTTCACTTGTGTAGGCGCCATCTCCGATAACAATTGTAAAGGTCTTCTTTTTCTCAGTCATTTTTAATTTTCCTCTATAGAGCTTTAATTTAAAATCACTTCTATGTGTAATTACATAAAAATTTTGACATTTATTAAATTTTTCATACGGATCTATTAAAAAAATCGATAAATAATAATAATTTAATTATCTTATATTTTAAATATATATTAGGCATTTCAAATCGAATTAAATTATGAATATTGAATATTTAAGGAACTTTATTAAGCTAATTCAATATAAAAGTTTCTCAAAATTAGCAAATGAACTTCCTATCTCACAGAGTACATTATCTCATCAAATTTCTCAGTTAGAAAAAGATTTTGGTGGAGTAATGCTAATTGATAGAACTACAAAGAAATTTGAGCTAACAGAACTTGGAAAACTTTTCCTTGAATACGCACAACAAATAATAGAATTGTATGATAGTTGTAAACTAGAAATATCAAATTTCAAGGATAAAATAGAAGAGAATATTACTATATCCGCATCAACCATTC
>CAYNEU010000123.1:0-1879 GCA_964396275.1 uncultured archaeon
AATGATTTTAGTGGGGATCCAACCGCAGAAAATTTAATCAAATATGCAAAAAATGCAAAGAATGTAAAAGAAATATTAATTGCCCTTATTCATGCCTATAATAACGCTTTACTTGAACAATTTTTAATACCCGATTATGAATTATTATTAAATAAATTACTGGAGGGAGAAGCATAGTTGGTAAATATCGGTTTATTAGGAGATGTCTCCGTTGGAAAAACGAGCATCCTTCGTTTATTTGTACGATATTTAAAGAAAGGAGATATTGAGAAGGTAAAAGGTGGAATAAAATGTTCTGTGGTTAAAGCGGATTTTTCTGGAGAAGCTACAGTCCCAGGAGGAGAAAAAGAGGATGCTCTTAATGAAAAAGAAACAAAAACTATTCACCCTAACCGAATTGTGTTTCGGGAAGATTCAACAAATAAAGCGCATACGATCTTCGCCCCTGGTGGCGATCGAGCCCGCGCCGTTGTGAAAATGGGCATTATAACAATTTCCCGGATTGCAACCCAGATTATAGCTGTTTTTTCTCTTGATAGAGATCTAGCAACTCAATTTGAATTTTTTAATGATGTTAGATTTTTTCCAGATAAAATATATGTTTGTATAAATAAAATTGACTTAGTTGAAGGAGATAAAGAGAAAAAACTTAATGAGGTAAAAACACAGATTATTGATTTTTTTAAAACTCGAAAAATAGCTGTTAATGACATATTTATAACTTGTGGTGAAACTATTGAAGGTTTTGCAGATACTGAAACTTATAATAATCAAGTCGCAGAAATGATTCTAGAAATTACTACTAAACATTAACCTTTTTACGATTTTGAAGTTTAAAAATTAAGTGTGATCTCATTTTAATTTTTCAATTTTAACGCAATTTTTAAAAATAACTTTTCTAAATCTAGTAAATATCCAATTAAAGGAGTTAAACTCACTTTATTCAAATTCTTTTCAAACAATACAAATCCCATTTTTTTTAATTCTTTGATATCTTCTATTACCCCTTTTTTTTTTCGTATTTCTATTATTTTTTGAATTGTAGTTTCCCCAGAACTATTAAAACAACATAACAAGGTACAAAATAATGTAGCTGCTAATCTAGGCTTTCCCTCAAAGGGATTTGCTGAGATAATTTCAGTTGTTTCTGGATCAAAGGATATATACCAGTAGGAATTCAGAGGATTAAATCTTACTTGAAGACCTAAGGGTTCAAGATAATTAGATACGATATTAATTAAGTTCTGAAAATAAATCGATTTATTCTTATCCTTCACATTCAATGCATTAAGAATTTCTTTTTTTGTCGAACCTATTTTGGATATATTTTCCTTTTTACTTAATAAATGTATTATAACACTCAGTTCATTCATTTTTCATTCATCTCTTTTATAAATATAAAAAATTCGTTTCTTTTTGATATTTTAATTTACCTATTTGGAGTAGGTGCAAAAGATATACAAAATATTCAAAAATTTTTATTTGATCATCCTCATCGCTAAAGATCTCATCATATGAACACGGTAACTTGTTTTTAATAGAATCAAAAAAAGCAATCATTTTCTCAGTGAATTTTTTATCAGGTATTTCTAATAAGAAACTTCCTTTTAAATCTATCTTATCAATTTGTTCAATTGTAAAAGGGTCCCCTTTCTTAGCTACTAAGCGATTTTTAGAATCTTCAAGAAATTCCAAGGAGAGAGTATTAATATTAAAAGGTTCTCGCCAACAGTCCTTTAATAATTCAAATATTTCTGTATCTTTTGGATTTGTCCTTAAAAAGGTTAAAAATTTATCTTTATTATCTAAATAGTTAAGGAAAATTTTTAATTCTTCAAATTTTTGACTGAGTAGTTGAAATGCACTCATATATGTCATT
>CAYNEU010000124.1:0-3261 GCA_964396275.1 uncultured archaeon
CAATCTTGAATGTTTTAAGCCTAGTGGAGGATTTGTAGCAGCAAATATCCATAACATTACAGCAGAGGTCCCTCCTCAAAATATAGTAGCTATGTTTGATGCTGCAAATGAATTTAGGGAGTATTAAGAAATAAATAGAATTACAAAATTAATCTGGTACATTTATAGGATAATTTCCATATTTTCTTTTAATATTTTGCATTGCTTCAAAACGATCAAATGTCACAGCGGGATTAATAGAATGACCACTACCAAATATATATCCGCCCCCTGGTGCTAATTCTCGAAGTAAACGTTTAGCATAGCTCTCAATTTCAGAGATTTCTCCTAACGCTAGCAATATAGGACTTAGATTTCCAGAAAACGTGATTCTATCTCCATATTTTTTATTTAACTTAAAGATATCATATACAGGATTTGCAGTTGTTGACTCAACGGGATTAATAACATCGACTCCGCAATTGATAATATCTTCAAAAATCTCTAATAAATCACCATCAGAATGTAGCATTACCTTACAATCATTTTTATGAGCAGAATCACAAATTCGCTTTATCCAAGGAAATATATATTTTTGATATAAACTAGGTTTCATAAATAGACCATTTTTAAAACCATAGTCATCCCATAGTAATACCATTTGAGCATCATTTTCAGCTAATATCTTTACCATTTCAAGAGTAAAAGAGCCACGGTCATCAAACACTTTTTTTATTTCTTTTTGTCTGCTTAATATTCTAGAAAAGATTTCCAATCCAAAACCTTCCCATGTGCACTCCATCAAAGAACCCGTTGCGGGAATAGAAAAGACTTCATCATTCATTTGCTTTTGGATTTGTCTTCCTTCTAAAAATTGTGCCAAACGCGTTTTTAGGTTTGGATCTGGCTGTTCCCAACTCTCATAATCTTCAAAACTTTTAAAGTAACCTCCATGATAAGCCATTATTTGAGTATCATCTTTATATGGTTCAAACTTCATAATTCTTCCATACTCATCTATAAATCCTTTTCCTCTTTTAAGAAATTTTCGCGGAAATAAACCTACATAACTTAAAACTAAATCAATTCCCACTTTTCTTAAGAATTCATAAGATACTTTATACCCTCCTGCACCTCTAGGATCAATACTATAATGTTTCATGATAGTATTATTTGTAAAAGCGCTTTCAAATGCTGGAACTCTATCGGCTTCTTCATGATTTACAGCTTTTAATACTCTTTCTGGTGCCTTTATTTCCTATCCCCCGAAATGCTTAAAATTAAATTAAAATATAATTAATGAATATAATATTTTCCTTAAATAAAGAATTCTTGAAAAAAAAAGTTCGTGATTCATGAAAGAGTTTAAACAGCTTAGAAGAGATTTTTTTGATAGAAATACATTAACTGTTGCTAGAGAACTACTTGGAAGTTACTTAGTAAGGATAACATCAATGGGGAGAATGGTTGGGAAAATAATTGAAGTCGAGGCTTATCTTGGACCAAATGATAAAGCTAGCCATTCATATAATTATAAGAAAACTAATAGAACTACAGTAATGTATAAGGTTCCCGGAACATTATATATTTATTTGATATATGGATTATATCATTGTCTAAATGTGATCACAGAACCAGAAGGGATGCCGTGTGCTGTATTAATTCGAAAATTGCATCCAGTTGATGGAATTGAACTGATGAGTAAAAACAGGAATATTAAAATTAGAAAGAATTTTAAAAATTTGACTGATGGCCCTGGAAAGCTATGTATGGCTTTGAATATAACAAAAACAAAATTTAATGGAATAGATTCTTGTTCTCATAACTCAAAGTTGTTTTTCATTGAAGGAGAGAAAATTAAGGATAATTCTATATTTACTCGAAAAAGAATTGGAATAGACTATGCAGAAGAAGATAAAGATCGACTTTTAAGATTTACTTTAACAAATGAAAAATCCTAAACTAATGGATATTTTCATTTATTTCCTATTAAAATTTTGACATTAATGAATAAATTTAAATATCTGTTTTTTCCCATATCCATTGTAATAGGATTAATGGTTAGAAAATATTATTTTTATTAATCTGAAAGATGATTAGATGGTTAAGGATGCACTAAAGTTTTTTCAGGCATATATTCGTGAGATGATTGATGTTGGGGGCTTTAATTTACCCAGAGCGATTTCTACCAAATCTGGGGCAAAATTAGGCAAAATGTTAAAAGAGAGAGGATTTACTGAGATTGAACCTGCTTTAGGACAGATTTACTCTGCTTTAAACGCAAAACCATTGATAAAAAAATTAAATGATGATACCTATGAAGTGATTGTTAAATACTCAAAAAAATTCTGTCCAATAGGAGGGGCTTATAATCCCTCCCGAGCACCGATTTTTCAAGAGAATATTTGTATTCCTTATACACGGGGTTTTTTAAATGAACTTTTTCCACAATTTACATTTGAGTCAGAAATTTTAAATTGTATACTACTTGACAATCAACGTACTTGCCAATACATTCTAAAAATTAAAAGTAATAGGAATTTCGATCAAATAACTTGAATTGAAGGGTTTTTCTAATTCAATTCTTGGATTTTTTTTTTAAAAAATCCTAAAAACTCTCATTTCTTTTTTATTATCAAATAAATAATTCTTATAACAAGTCTTAAATAATTTAAAGTAGAGATTAATCTTGATTTCACTTCAATATTTTTAAACAAGCTTCTCAAAATTATGTCAAAAAATAAAGATGCTTTAAAGTTCTTTCAAGTATATATTAAAGAAATGGTTGATATTGGTGGAGAAAATTTACCAAAAGCCATCTCTAGTAAATTAGGGTCAAAACTAGGAAAAATGTATAAAGATCGAGGATATGCTCTGGATATTGGAACAGCTTTAGAACAAATCTATATTGCATTGAATGGAAAATCAGTGATAAAACAATTAAATGAGAATAGATATGATGTAAATGTTAGATACCCAAAAAAATTCTGTCCAATAGGAGGGGCTTATAATCCCTCCCGAGCCCCGATTTTTCAAGAGAACATTTGTATTCCTTATACACGGGGTTTTTTAAATGAACTTTTTCCCCAATTCATTTTTGGAGAAGATTTCTTAAATTGTATTCCCCTGAATAACCAAAGAACTTGCCACTACATCCTAAAAGTTGATAAAAAAAAAGTATAGATTAAATTAAGCAACTTTTTCCAATTATCAACTTATTAAATAAATCAAAATATTTTGAATAAAAGGTTCTTTCCCACTATTATTATTAAATAAATAATA
>CAYNEU010000125.1:0-2771 GCA_964396275.1 uncultured archaeon
AAACCAGATAGAATAATCATGACTTAAAAAAATTTAATATAGATGTCTCTTTCAAAATGTTTATAATGGCTAGCAAGATAAAAAATATTCTCCACCTTTTAAGGATTCGCCAATATTATAAAAATGTACTAATTTTTGTGGGAATTTTTTTTAGTAAACATTTATTTGAAACAAGGCTTTATTTTACTTTAATAATCGGATTTGTAATATTATGTTGCGCCTCATCACTTAATTATATAATTAATGATATCAGAGATATTAAAAAAGATAGAACACACCCAGAAAAAATAAAAAAAAAACCCCTTGCTTCCGGTGAGATCTCGGTTTCTTTTGCTCTAATTATAATACTCATACTATCTGCTATTATTATTTTCTTTTTGATTTTTATAATCCCCCCAAATTTGGGTTTTATCACGATGATTGTCTTTTTAATCATTACAGGTCAACTTTATAATCATCTTTTTAAAAACTATGCTTTTATTGACATAATTATTTTATCCACGGGATATTTATGGAGAGCATTAGCCGGTTGTATGATAATTGACGAATTTGTTTCTGCTTGGTTATTTTTAGCCCTATTTGAAGTAGCTATGTTTTTAAGTATAGCCAAACGAAGAGGTGATTTAGAGTTTCTCGGAAAGGATAAAGCTATTGAACATAAAAAAACATATGACCAATATTCTAGTAGATTATTGGATCAATTTCATATTGTAATAGCAGGTTCATTGTTTATGACTTATTCACTTTATCTAATTCTAATTTTTAATTTAGATGAACCTGGAATTGCCACATTTTATGAATTTATCTCAATTTTTACAATACCAATTTCACTTTATATAATTATGAGATATATGTATTTAACTTCAGCTAAACCTAAAATTGCTCGTAACCCTGAAAAAGTTTTTTTCGACAAAGGAATCATAATAGCGGGATTTATCCTATTTATTATTCTATTTTTTTCTTTTTACTTTGAGAAGATTGTCGAAATGTTAAATTTATAACAAATTTCTTCTTTTTTTCCCATCATTACACTTTTAATAATTGTTAATTAGAATTTTAGAAAAAACTAGAATTTTTAAGTTCTACTAAAATGATGGGCTTATTTCGAAATTTGATTTTATTTAAGCAAAACAGTAAAAAATAGTAGAGTTTTGGGGTTTTCACGGTTGAAAAGCAACTTATCAATCTAAAGTGATTTCATAAAACAATAGAAAAAAAAAGATAAAACTTATAAGTTTACAAATTTAAACACATATTTAACAACATATTTAATAAAAAAATAAAAACAAACATAAAATATTAACGTGATTTTAATATGGAAATGGAAAAGAAAAATTTAGCTATAATTGTTTTAGCTATTGCACTTGCTGCTTCAGGAGTAGGCAATATTATCCTTGGAGTAATGACTGGTGCGATTAAATTAGCACCTGAGGCACAGACAACACTAGTTTATGGATGGGGATCAAATCCTGCTGCTCTTGACCCAGTTGATACGTGGGACGTACCTTCCCATATTATGCAACATCAAAGTACAGAATCTCTTGTTGAATATAATCTCTCAACTCACCCTGATTATGAAATAAAGATGGTGCTTGCCACAGACTATGTTTGGGAGTCTGATACTAGAATCAGCTTTGAATTAAGACATGGTGTACAATTCCATGATGGAACAGCGATGACTGCCGAAGATGTGAAATGGAATTTTGAAAGAGTTGTATATTTTACTAACGCATCAGGGACTCTTCCTGCGAATGCTACATCTTGGGTAGGATTTCCAAGCTCATTATTCTTCCATTCTGATGGTACTCCTATCTTTAACAGTTTTATAGCAGATGATGATGTAGATCGATACAATTTCACAATAGTTTTAAATAAACCTTTTGGAGCTTTATTAGATTTACTCTGTTTTGGTGCAACTAATATTATGTCACCTGAATCTACTCCTAGATATACATATTTAGATTTAGCTGATGATGATATAGTTGGTACTGGACCTTATGATTATAAACACTTTAAGAGAGATTGGGAAGTAAGATATGAACGGTTTGATAACTATTGGGGTCCTAAACCCTATTTTGCTGAGGTAGTATGTTCAATCGTTGAAGAGGATACTGCTAGAATGACTGCGGGTTTAGCCGGACAATATGATTATGTTGGTGGTGTCATAAAAACATATATCGATACTTTTAAAGCTGATCCAGACTTTCATGTAGAAGATGTTGGTGAAGATCTCTGTTATTTCTATTTAGAGATTTACTGTGGTCCAATGAGTGTTGGTGGAACTATGTTGGTTCCAGGTAATCCTCAATACCAGAAAAACCCCGCATACTTAAGACGAGCTCTTGCATTAGCAATTAACTATACATATATCTATGAAGAAATTCTAGCTGGGTATGCTGTTGAAGGAACTACAGCAGTTCCTCGAGCTATGCCAGGACATAATGCATCAGTTATTCAAGCTAGTGACTCTAGCTTCACATGGGAAGAGAATATCGTAAAAGCAAGACAGATTTTGGTAGATAACGCTGCCGATATCGTTACCCGTGGCGGACTCGATTGTTCTGCATGGAATGTTTCTGATGATCTTGATTGGTTAGGTAAAGACCTCATTGGAAGACCCCTTGAAATAAACAGACACTTTGGAAGTAAAACCAACCAAGACATGAATCAGTTAATGGCGAACAACTTTGATCTGATTGGAATTCAAACACACGAAATACCAAGAGAGTGGGGTGTTTATTTAGATACTGGTGAAAACACTCCTTGGTTAA
>CAYNEU010000126.1:0-11790 GCA_964396275.1 uncultured archaeon
CTATTTCATTTGATTTATTCATTCTAAATAAATACAATCCTTAATTATTATTTCTAATAATTGAATTGAACAATAAAAGCGGGATATAATGAGTTATAAAATCATTGATTCTCTTTGTTATGTTCCTACTGAAGAAGTGTTTATAGATCTATTAGTTTCTTTACCTCCACAAATGGCAAGATATCTTAAAGATGTTTTTGGTCCAAGAGTAGCTCCTCTCTTAGGTATTACACCAGAAGAACTCTATAAAATGAAATCAACTCTTAATACATCTGAACTCAAGGAAGCAATTAAGCCATTTATACCTAAAATAAAGAAATTAACAATGTCTATTGAAGATTTTGTTGAAAAACTCAACGAAATGGGCGTAGAAAAAGCAGTAATCTTTAATTTAGATGAAGAGACTCCTAGTAATATTACTGGTCTTCCAAATGATTATTATGCAAGAATAGTAAATCAATTTCCTGATAAATTCATAGGAATTGCTGGGATTGATCCCTTGAAAAAAAAGAAGGCCGTTCAAGAAATTCAGAGATCATATGAGATAGGTCTTAGAGGGATTGCAATTAGACCTTTTATGTTTCAGATACGACCAACTGATAAAAGAATGTATCCGATATATTCTACTTGTGTGGAATTAGATATTCCCATATGGTTTCATATGTCCATTAATTACTCAACAAATACTATGGAGGTTGAACGCCCGATTTATCTTGATGTTGTAGCTCAACAATTTCCTGAATTAAAAATAATCGCTGGACATGGAGGATGGCCTTGGGTAAATGAAATGGTTGCTGTTGCGTGGCGTAATCCCAATATTTATATTGATATTGCTTCTTACTTACCTAAATACCTAAGTATGCAAGGAACAGGATGGGAACCTCTAATGCATTATGGCAATACGGTTTTGCAAGATAAGATCCTTTTTGGCTCCACTTGGCTCTTTATGGGATTATCAATAAAACAACTCGCAGATGAAGTCATAAAACTTCCCCTAAAGGAAAAAGTAAAGGAAAAATGGCTCTATAGTAATGCAGCTAGATTTTTTAATATAAAGTAGATATAATTATATGGATTATTTTTCATTATCGGCACATTCTGGACACATTATCTCATCAAAATCTTCTAAATCACATCTCCAAACATATATTATACCATTGCCTTCGCAAAATTTGCATTTTTTTACATCTCCCTTAGGATATGAAAAATAACTCACTTTTAATATCACCTACTTTGGGAAGAAATTATTTGATTATATTAGTTTCATATAATTTGAAACTTAGGAACTCAAAGAATATATTAATAATCTATCTATTTAAATGTTTTGAAAAAGATTGAAATCTGAAAACAAATCAAATCAAGTTGTAAAAGAAAAATTAAATAATTCTTATGCTTTTTAATCCAATGTTAACACTACTTATGAACGGGAATTAAATATGACTGAAGATTTAAAAAAATGGCGTGTTCATTGTGGAATTTATTGTAAGAGATGCCCTGGTGTAGAATCTTTTAGATGTAAAGGATGCCGAGGTTTAAAAAGTCAAATTTTTAAGTTTCCAGTTTTTAAGACTTACAAATATTTCACGGGTAAAGGATACGAATTTTGCTATGAATATGCTGATTTCGCTTGCGAATTGTTGCAACCAATTGTAAATTTTAAAATCTTAAAACCTCATAATTCTAAAGTGTATAATTCTGTTATGATATAAAAGTTAGGATTAGAGGATTAGCACTATCACTATTCATAGAAAAAATAAGTTCAAATATGATATCAAAAAAACTAAGTTTCTTCTGCTTTCTCAGCTCTCTTCTCAGCTCTCTTCTCAGCTTTCTCCTCAGCTTTCTTCTCAGCTCTCTCAGCTTTCTCCTCAGCTCTCTCAGCTTTATCCTCAGCTCTTCTCTCAGTTTTCCTCTCAGCTATTCCAGTCTTCTCCTCTTTTCCACGTTTTGAATAATCTTCGTTTGTCGCTTGCCTTACAGCATTTGCTCCGCATTTCTCACAGTAATCCGTTTGTGTTGTCGAGAAATTCTCACATTCACCACAGATAAATTTAAAAGTTTTTTTAAAAAGCCTCATGTCCATAATTCTTCACATCTATGAAAATTCTTTTTTTTTTATAAATTATATGACAATATTTTGCATTACTTAAAAGCTATTCACAATTAAATATTGAATTATTTCGATTTTAATGCATATATTAATAACTTGATAAGCCATAAGGTATAGAATGATAAGGAAAACTCGGGATTTTAGATTATTAATAAAGTTAATCTGTATTTCTTAAAATATAATTTTTTATATTGAAAGGAATTCATATTTATATATCATGGTAGAATTAAATATAATTCTTAATTTTATCGGTATGATATTTGAACTATTTATAATCATATTTGCTGCTGTTTTACTAATACTTATCTTAAAAAAGTACTTTATTAAGCGTCATAAACTCACTCGGTTGCTTTTAATAATTTTCCTAAACTATTTTCTAGCAATTTTATTTTCTTGGATATCAAAAGTATTTGTAGTCTCACAGTTGACTGTTGTACAAGATGGTTCTATAATTGCTTGGATGTACAATATAATATCTGACTTTAGAATAAGCGAATTCTTCGTGACTATTGCTATTTTCTTATCCTACATATTAAAAGTGAATGTATTTGAAAAAGGATATAATACTCTACAAAAATATATCACAATAATATATGGAATATTTGCTTGTGTATACGTTTTAATCATCTATGAAAATGGTAATACTTTATTAGATATTATTGCGTTCTTAATAGTTTTTTTATATATGGTTATGGTCTACGCCCCATTTCTAAGAAGGTCAATAGAATCTTATCGAGCAGTAGAGGAAAAAGCTTATAAACAAGCATTTTTATCATTAGCAATTATGTCATTTAGTTTTATGTTGATATTTCTCAATTTTGCAATCGATAGAGTATTTATCTTTTTAGGTAGCCTTGGTTTTACATTATTTTATTATCTAGCGTGGATTTCTGCCATAGTTGGAATTTTTGGAGCATATTATGGATATATTAGACCAAAATCTAGTGAATAATAAATATTAATTTTTTAAAAACTAAACATTAAATATTTTATATTTATTTTTTTTTAATTATCTTTAAAGTCAAAAAGTATATACTAAACTGTGATCTCTGTGGAAAAAGTAATACAAGATATTTGGATACTAAACGATGCTGGAGCGGTCTTATATTATCGTGTTTTTGATAAAAAAGTAGATGAACAACTATTTGGAGCATTAATGTCTGCGTTGAATCTATTAGCAGAAGAATTAGAAAAAGGAGGTTTATCTAATTTTGAGCTAAAAGATAAAAAATATATTATTACGAAACACCATGGTATACTATTTATTGTAAATTCTTCGAAAAAAACTAAGGAGAAAAAAGTAAATGAAGAAATAAAAAGTATTGTAGACAAATTCTTTACTTTATATCCAAAAGAAATGTTTAATAATTGGGACAATGATGTAAGTATCTTTGCTGATTTCGAAAACCATATTAAAGATAGTTTACAGGACACCATAGATAAATTTGAAAAAGCCTTTTGGTGATATATCTAAAACCAGTAATCTATCGTCGCATTCTTTAAAGGAACTTTCTTCTTAGGTGTACGGGTTTTCCACTTTCGCAACCTATTTTCAGGTAAGTAAGGGTGTTGTACTAAAACATATTCATCAAATCTTTCATTGTCATTTATCATCACTAATACATTTCCAAAATGAGAAAGGATTTTTCCACCTTTTGGTCTGAAAAGGGAATGTTCGTGTAAAGGTGTTGTAATAATAATGAGAGGTCTTGTCTTACAGAGTATTTGTTTGATTCCATCTATTGTTCTTAGGAGATCTTCGAAAGTTTGCTTTTCATAGCTCTCAAACATTGTTGTAATCCCTGAGATTAACACAACTTTCACATCTTCAAGCATGGAAAGCCTGTTCTCCAAAATCTCAACCATTTGATCCCAAGTAAACGCTCGTGAAATAAGAATGTTTTCTAATACTTTCCGAGGAGATAAATTCTGTGAAACCGCAAACTTGCTTACATTATAGGGATTAAACCGATTATTTCCATCGATGAAGGCAACCCTAATACTTTCTCCAAATCCTCCATTATTAAAAGCTTTTTGGGCAATAACCGCCGTTGTTAGCAAAATATTGGTTGTTAACTTCTTATCTCCATAGAGTAAATACACTAAATCTCGGTGAAATCCCCCAGAAAGCAACTTGTCTAGCGTGTGATCCCCACTTGAAATGAATGGTAAGTGATTGTTTCTTTTAAACACCTTAAATCCATCATCATATGAGCGTAACGATTCTTCGAACGTCATTATATAGAGTAAGGATTCTTCAAAATAAAACAAAGATACACCGACAATTTTCTAAAATACATGCAATTTCTCCATAGCATAGGAATATCATTTCTATTTTCAAGAAAAAGTGTTCTTTTAAAAGGAACATTGTTTCATGGAGACAGGGAGGGGAGATTAAAAGTAAAAATAAAGTATAATAAATTTCTGAATATGTTTAGGGGGCGACAAAATTGAGAAAATAAATTTGTCCATATTTAGAAATACGGAAGATATCTAAAATCAAACTTTATAACAAGTGTTACAAAATAATTTATTATCAATCATTTAAATTATAATAATTAAAAAAAACCAATGTATTAAAATGTCAAAAAACTATAAAGATAAGCCTTGGAAAGCAAACTGGGACTCCCATGTTAAAGATCTAAATCCCCAAGAGTTCGAAACGTCTTTCACTCAAGCAATAAGGAGAACTTTTGAAGAACTTCCTGACAAATTAGCTTTTGGTTTTTATGGAACGGAAATTTCATATGGAGAATTGGATAAATTATCCAATGAATTTGCTCATATGCTTATTGAAAATGGAATGAAAAAAGGAGATGTTCTAGGAGTAAATGTTGCTAATATTCCTGAATATATTATTGGAGTTTTGGGGGCAATGAAGGCAGGAATAATTGTTTCTGGTGTTTCACCACTCCTCTCAGCTGTTCAAATACAATATCAATTAGACGATTTGGGATCTGGTGGAAAGCAGGTTGCACTTCTCACTTTAGATGCAATTTTTGAGGGGCATATCACTAAAATTTATACAAAGCTTCCTTCGTTAAAATTGATCATTACTACAAGTGTGGGTGGCTTTATGCCAAAAATGCTAGCTAAGCTAGGAAAATTGGCGGGAAAGATCCCAAAAGGAAAGGTAACTCCGCTAGAAGGAAAAATAGTTCTAGAATATCATAAAAACATTAAAGGAAAGTATTCTGATGAACTTCCCAATGTTAAGATAACTCCAGATGATATAATATTTATTCAGTATACAGGAGGAACAACTGGTCCTCCAAAAGGGGCAAAATTAAGTCATAGAAATTTCGTTGCGGATATAAAAATATTCCAGCATTGGCTTAGTTGGGAATTTGGAGCGGGCTTTGCATTATCAGGATTTCCATTCTTCCATATAGCAGGATTATTTACTTGCTCGAATGTAATAATGTTAGGTTGGAGTCAGATTTTAATACCAAATCCAAGAGATACTACCCATATGATAAAAGAAATGTTAAAATATAGACCTACAGTCTTGGCAAACGTGCCTACATTGTATCAACTGATAATAAAGGACTCTAAATTCAAGAAAATTGATAAAGATATGATTAACTATGCAATTTCGGCTGCGGCTCCATTTCCAAAAGAATCACAGGAGATATTTGAAGGAGTTATTGGTAAAGGAAAAATAATAGAGCTATATGGGATGACTGAAACCTCACCATTAACAGTGGGTAATCCTTCAAGGGGAAAGAAGAAATTGGGACATATTGGTTTACCCTTCCCTAATGTAGATTTCAAATTAGTGGATCCAGATACAGGAAAAGTAGTACCTATAGGTGAGGCAGGAGAAATCTGTGTAAAAGGACCAATGGTTATGGAAGGTTATCATAATAAACCAGAAGAAACGAAAAAAGCTATTGATTCTGATGGGTTCATGCATACTGGAGACGTTGGAATAATGGATGAAGAAGGCTATGTAAGAATCGCCGATCGAACCAAAGATATGATTATAGTAGGAGGATTCAAGGTATTTTCTGCAAAATTGGAAGATACTTTAACCAAACATCCCGCTATTGAAATGGTAGCTACTATCGGCGTTCCAAATCCAGATAGACCAGGTTCCGAAATTGTAAAAGCTATTATACAGATATCACCAGATTACGATTTCGATGGAGACGAGAAAGCATTAAAAGAAAAAATAACTGCATTTGCAACAGAAAATTGCTCTCCATATGAAGTCCCAAAAATCATTGAATTTACTGAGGAGCTACCACTAACCGTAGTTGGAAAAGTAGACAAGAAGTTATTGAGAAAATCTTAATTAAGATTAATGTAATAAAGTCTAGCGTTAAGGAGATTATTTCTTTTTTTTTAATTTTATTTACTATTATTTTGAATTTCATTATAAGTTAATATCTATGTACTCTTTCCTCTAGATATAATCACGTTTTTCTATAATTTTTATTGAGATTGAAAAATTAGGGTAAATTTAATAAACTTTTTTAATAAAATATAGCTTATTTAATATCACAATTCGATTTTGAATTGTACTTAATAAATAAAAAACGTGAAATTATATAATGTCAAATCCGTATGAAAGTAGATTTTGGAAGAAAAACTGGGATCCTGAGATGGAAGATATTGCCCCAAAAGAGTTTGAAACTAATTATCCAGAAATTATAAGAAAAACATTTGAAAAATTTCCTGATAAAATGGGACTCGCATATCAGGGATTAGAAATCAGTTTTGCTGAGGTAGATAAATATTCTAATCAATTTGCTAACATGTTGATTGAAAATGGATTTCAAAAAGGAGATGTAGTAGGAATTAATTTAGCAAATATTCCAGAATATGTATATTCTGTCTTAGGTACACTTAAAGCGGGATGTATTGTTTCAGGAGTTAGTCCTTTAATGTCTGATGTCCAAATGCACTATCAATTGGATGATCTTGGAAAAGGAGGTAAAAATGTTGCTTTAGTCACTCTCGATGCTATATTTCAACATAGGTTGACAAAAATTGCTGATAAACTACCACAGCTTAAGGTTGTGGTGGCAACAAGTGTAATTGGTTCATTTTCTAAAGAGGATCAAGCAAAAATTAAAGCAGTTAGAGAAATTCCCTCAGGGGAAGTCACTCCTTTAGAGGGAAAGGTTGTCTATAATTTCCAAGATGACGTTTTGACAAAATCTCCAACTGATTTACCAAAAGTTGACATATCTCCTGATGATATTGGTTGGATTCAATATACAGGTGGAACAACAGGTCCTCCGAAAGGAGCAATGTTAAGTCATAGAAATTATGTTTCAAATATGAAAGGTATTATTAAATGGCTTCAATGGGAAGAAGGAAAAGGAGTTTTATTATCAGGATTTCCTATGTTTCATATTGCTGGTTTAACTGTGTGTCAAGGCGCTATTTATAACGGCATGAGTCAAATTATAATTGCTAATCCTCGTGATGCACTACAAATTTGTAATGAAATGAAAAAATATAGACCCACAATGCTAGTAAATGTACCTTCTCTTTATCAAATTTTAATTAATTTTCGTAAATTTAAAAGGTTAGATCACTCTAATTTAAGATTATGTATTTCAGCGGCAGCTCCATTTCCAAAAGAATCTCAGGAAGCTTTAGAGAGTGTAGTAGGTCAAGGTAAATTGTTAGAATTGTATGGCATGACAGAATTATCACCAGTAGCAACAATGAATCCCTCCTTAGGTACGAAAAAATTGGGTACTGTTGGATTACCCTTCCTAAATGTCGATTTGAAGATTGTCGATCCTGAAACCAATGAAATTGTTCCATTAGGAGAACCCGGAGAAATTTGTGTAAGCGGTCCTTTAGTTATGCAAGGATACTATAACAAACCAGAAGAAACAGCTAAAGCTATAGATAAAGATAGATATATGCACACTGGCGATGTTGGCATAATGGATGAGGATGGTTATATTCGTATTGTCGATCGCACAAAAGATATGATTATTGTTGGAGGGTATAAAGTTTTTTCGGCGAAAGTTGAAGATACATTGGTAAATCATCCTGCAATTGGAATGGTTGCATTAATCGGGCTCCCTAACCCTGATAGACCGGGTTCTGAAATTGTTAAAGCATTTGTCCAAATCAACCCAGATTTTGAATTTGATGGAAATAAAGAAGCATTAAAGGAAGATATAATAAAATTTTCTAAAGACAACTTAGCGCCATATGAAGTTCCCAAGTTAGTAGAATTTTCAGAAGAATTACCATTAACGGTAGTAGGAAAAATAGACAAGAAAATTCTGAGATCTGGTTAATCTTTTATTTTAATTATTTATTTTTTCTTACTTTATTCATTATTAGTGATTTGATTTTCTACAATAGAAACTACTTCTGGAAGTATGTCTCCTATTTTTTCATGGATAACAACCTCAGCTGCTGAATCCATATCAGTTTCTTGAATATTTATAATTGCTAATTTTGCTCCAAGTGATAGAGCTTTATGAGGATAAAATGCAACTGGATAAACTACAAGAGAAGACCCAAGAACGAGCAATAAATCACACTCAGCAACCATAGAATCTGCGGCTTCGAGTGTTTTTGACTCAAGTGGTTCCCCGAAAAAAATTGCGTTGGGTTTTAACATTCCTCTGCATTTTTCACAAGAAGGCGAATAATTTCCTTTCATTACTTGATTAACCATAACTGTAATTTCATAGACTTGGCCACAAGTCATACATTTTGCTTCATACGCATTTCCATGAAACTCTACAATGTTTTTAGTCTTTGCTTTATGATGTAATCTATCAATATTTTGAGTAAGAACTCCTTTTAATTTTCCAAGTTTTTGAAGCTTTGTTAACGCTTTATGCCCTTTATTTGGTCTCGCTCTAAAAATATTTCTTCCTGTTTCAATCATAAATTCTAAATTCTTACTCGTATTAGCTACATAAGAGTGAATCGATGCAAAATCATATGGATCTACTTTTTCCCATAAGCCAGTACCCGGTGACCGGAAATCTGCAATTCCACTTTCAGTGGACATCCCTGCTCCTGTTAGTGCTACTATATTGTTCGAGTTAAGGATTAAATTTGCTAATATTTCAATTTTTTCTTCTAAAGACATCATCTATTAATATTTCTGGGTATATAAGTCAAAAAAGTTTAATGATTAAATTAGTTTATAAAATATTTTATTGTCTTATGATTTTATTGTATTAATGCTTGTAGAAGAATTTAAACAGATTAAATATAATAAAGAAGAAAATGGAATTCTAACTGTTACCCTAAACTGGCCCGAAAAAAAAAATGCTCTCTCACCATTAGGTCTTTTAGAACTCTGGTATGCTGTGGATCATGCTGAAAAGGATAAACAAGTGAAAGTTATGATATTAACAGGGTGTGATGAAGCAGACGCTTTTTCTTCAGGGGGTTATTTTTCAAATGAAATGCTGAAAGATATACCGGAAAAATATAGAACAGAAATCAATTTAAGAGATATGGCATCAAAAAAGTTATGTCTTAAGTTTTGGGATTTTCCAAAACCAGTGATATCAGTGATTAATGGTTTTGCTGTGGGTGGGGGATTTACCCTTCCGGTAATTTGTTCAGATTTAGTCTATATGGCTGAAGACGCATGGTGGGCATTATTTTTTGTTAAAAGAGCGGTGATGCCTGATTTTGCCACCACAGTTCTTTTACCTTTCATGATAGGTATGAATAAAGCCAAAGAACTTTTTTATTTTGGCGATCAGATGACTGCACAAGACGCGGAAAGATTAGGTCTCGTTAATAAAGTATTACCTAAAGAGAAATTAATGCCTTATGCAAGAAACCAAGCCTCAAAGCTCATTCCCCCTAAGGGTCCATCCCTTTCAATTAAATTAATGAAGAAAACCATACATACCTATTTTAGGGATATTTTAGAATCACAATTAGATTTGGAAAATAAAATGTGGACTAAGTCAATTCAAAGTAAAGATTTTGGAGAGTCTTTAAAAGCTTTAAAGGAAAAAAGGGATCCAACTTTTATTGGAAAGTAAATTCATCTATCTCAAATAAATCATAGGAATAATCAACAATGATTTTTATTATGGGATTTCCATTACATAAAATTTTTTTTTTGTCCTAAATCACTCATTTCTATATTATCCCTAAAAAGTGAATCTAAAAAAAAAGATTAATAACGATTATTTTTATTTATTCAATATAATATAATAATATAAAAAAAATATAAGAAATTAAGAAAGATCAATATTTCACTTATTATCTTAAGGGATTAGTTAATTATAATTTAGTTTTGTAATTCTTTTTAAACAATTTGGTGCAAGAACAAATGGCTGCTGCAAAAAGCTTCATTTACAAGATATGTGTTGTAGGAGATGGCGGCGTAGGTAAAACATCTATGGTCCTCCGCTACTGTGAAAACACGTTCAAAGAAAATTATATTATGACGATTGGATCCAACTTTTCGACAAAACAAATAAATTTAGATGAATATCCAAACTATCTAATTCGCCTCCAACTATGGGACCTTGCAGGGCAGAAGCATTTTAGTTTTGTAAGACCTCCTTTTTATAGAGGGAGTAGTGCTACTATATATACATTCGACCTTACACGGAGAAGTTCATTTCAGAATATCTTAAATTGGAAAGCAGAAGTGGAAAAAGTAATCGGGGATGGCAAACCAAGTATTTTAGTAGGAAATAAAACTGATTTGGCAGAACAAGGGCACAGAGAAGTCGGAGAAGGAGAAGGTGAAGCATTAAAGGAAGAGCTTAACGCAATAGCATATTATGAAACAAGTGCCAAGAATGATCTTAGAGTTTCTCCTGTGTTCAAAGACATAACACTTGCTGTTTTAGAGAAGACTCAAAAGATCTAACTTTTTATTAGTTATAAACCATAAATTAAAATTTAGTTGTAAATTTTAAAGATATAAAATAAAATAATAATAGGTAAATTAAATGTTTGGAGCAGCCCCCAAATATGACCGTGCCCTTACAGTCTTTTCTCCAGAAGGGCGACTTTTTCAAGTAGAATATGCTTTAGAGGCAGTGAGGCGAGGAACTCTCGCGGTTGCCATAAAATCTAAAGAAGATGTGTGTCTAGCAGCTCAAATAAAAATACCATCAATATTAATGGATGCTGATTCAATTGATAAACTTTTCCAAGTAGATGATCATATTGGAGTAGCAATTTCTGGTCTTCATGCTGATTCCCGTGCTCTTATAAATTATGCAAGAGTTCAAGCACAATCATTTAGATTAACATATGATGAGCCTGTTCGTTTGAACATGCTAGCAAAATCAATTGCGGATATGAAACAACAGTTTACACAGTTCGGAGGAGTGCGTCCATTTGGCTGCGCTCTTTTCTTCATCGGAATAGATGCGGGAGGGACACAAATTTTCACAACATCACCAAGCGGAATTTACCGATCTTTCAAAGCGTATGCTATAGGGACAGGGGAGGCATCCGCCAGAGAATATTTGACAGAACATTATAAAGAAGAAATGCCATTTGAAGAAATCATTAATTTAGCGCTAAATGCTCTAAAAGACTCGATAGATGAAGAAGCAACAAAAGAGAATATCCGAATGGCATATATTAAAGGTGAAACCAAACAGTTTCATATGTGTACTAAACAAGAAGTAGAAGAATTTTTGACGAAATTAACATAATTCTTATTTTAAAATCATCATAAAAGATTTTATTTTCTCAAT
>CAYNEU010000127.1:0-2171 GCA_964396275.1 uncultured archaeon
TTATACATTCTTAGCATATACTAAAGAACATGAAAATTTGTTAAAAGATACTGTAAAACTTCAAAAAAGCTATGGTCTAAATATCAACTATGTTGATGCTGAGAAAATTAAAGAGCTGATACCCGGTATCAATAAAGATAATTTATTGGGTGGAACATATAGCCCTGGAGATGGAAATGCTTCACCGTTGTTGTCATTACATGCTTTTTTTCGACGATCAAAAGCTTTAGGCGCTAGTTATCATTTTAATGAAAAAGTTATTGATATTTTAACTCAAAATAAAAAAGTTATTGGTGTAAAAACGACTAAAAGCCAATATAAAACCGATTCAATTATCAATGCAGCAGGAGCTCATGCTAAAGAAATTAGTAATATGGTTGGTATAAATACGTCAGTAGAACCAGAATCACATGAAGCGGGAATAACAGAACCAGTAAAAAACTTCTTTAAGCCAATGATAGTAGATATTAGACCCAATTCTGATCCTAAATTTGGTAACTCTAAAAATTATTATTTTTACCAAAATAAAGAAGGCAAAATTATCTTTTGCCTAACTCCAGATCCGAATATTTTAGGAACAGATCGTAGAGAAACAAGCTCATTTTTACCTCAAATTTCAAAGAGAATGATACAACTTCTACCTCGTTTAAGGAATATAAAAGTAAGACGGACATGGCGCGGTTTGTATCCTATGACTCCTGATGGGAATCCTATTGTGGGTAAGGTAAATGAAATTGAAGGATATATTAATGCTGTTGGAATGTGTGGTCAAGGCTTCATGCTTGGTCCGGGAATAGGAGAACTTCTCAGTCGTATTTTAACAGAAGAAACCACCTCTAAAGATAAAGAGATCTTAGAAACCCTTTCTTACACACGCGATTTTGGCATTGAAGAAGAATTGAAATAAAAATTTTTAAAAACAACCTTATCTGATTTATATCTAAGCTTTCTTTTTACTATTTAATTAACATCAAAAATACTGAAGTAGTTGAAATGGTACGGCATTTATTAAAAGTCTCTGATTTTTCAAAAGTAGAATGTGAGAAGATTGTTAACAAAGCAATTGAGATAAAGAAGAATTCTAAAGAATTCAGCACTAAATTAGAAGGAGAGACATTATTAATGCTATTTGAAAAACCTTCTTTAAGAACACGTATTTCATTTGAAACTGGAATGCAACAATTAGGTGGACATGCTATTTTTTATTCGATAACAGATTCTCCTTTAGGTAAAAAGGAAAATGTATCTGATACAGCAAAAGTTGCTTCGAGATTTGTCAATATTATTGCTGCTCGTGTTTTTAAACGCCAAGATATCTGGGATCTCGCCAAATATGCCGATGTTCCTGTGATAAATATGCTTGATGATTTCGCACACCCATGTCAAATTTTAGGAGATTTTCAGACTATTAAAGAGAAAAAGAACAATTTAAAAAACATGAAACTCTCTTATTTTGGAGATGCTCATAATAATGTTACATATGATTTAATGAGAATGTGTGCCATATTTGGCTGGAGAATGGATGTTGCTTGCCCTAATGCTCTGCAATATTCGCCAGAACAAATAGTGTTAGAGGAGGTTTCAGATCTGTCAAAAGAAACCGGTGCTGAAGTAAAAATTATTCATGATGCTATAGAAGCAGCTCGAGATGCAGATGTTATATATACTGATAGTTGGATGTCGTATGGGATTCCTCAAGAACAGGAACAACAACGTAAAAAAGCATTTATGCCATTTCAAGTTACATCATTAATCATGAAAAAGGCAAAATCAGACGCGATTTTTATGAATTGTCTACCAGCCATGAGAGAATATGAACAAACCACAGAAGTAATTGATGGTCCTCAATCGATTGTTTTCGATCAAGCAGAAAATAGACTACATATCCAAAAAGCAATTATGTTATTTTTACGTGAGAAATTTTAGGATGATATATCATTTATTATCTCTATAATTTTTAAATATGTGTGTGTATGTATATATGTATACATATGACTTCTAAAAATATTAGTATAACTGAAGAAGTGTATAAGAAACTAATGAAAATTAAAGAAGAGAATGAAAGTTTTTCTGAGCTTTTCTTAAGATTATTAAAAATTCAAAAGAGTAAGATGGAAAAAAGCTTTGGAGCATGGAATCTTTCAGAAAAGGAGAAAAATGAGATTTGGGAT
>CAYNEU010000128.1:0-7710 GCA_964396275.1 uncultured archaeon
CTTATTTCAAAAAGAATAAATTCATTTCAGAGAATACCTTTCTTTGCTAAAAGTAAGGAGGAAATTCTTGAAGCAGCAGGAACTTATTATGGCTTAAAAGGACCTGTTCCTGAATTAGGGAACTATAATACCTTTGTTTCTACTATTTCTGAATTAAAAAAAATAGTTTATTCCGATAATATGAAAATTGCTGTTGTTGGAGTTCCATGCCAGATTCACTCCATAAGAAAAATGCAAGAGCTTAATATTATTCCTGCTCATATTGTTGCATATTCTTTAGGTTTATTTTGCTATGAGAACTTTAAATTTGATGATGTTGCCAGAGCGAAAATTGAAGAGAGATTCAAATTTTCTTTTAAGGACATTAAGAAAATGAATATAAAAGACAATTTGATAATTAATCTAAGAAACAAAGATACTCCCTTAAGGATAGAATTCTCCGACCTTACAGATATTATGAGACATGCTTGCAGAGTATGTGAAAATTTTTCAAATTATTTTGCTGATATTTCTTTTGGAGGTTTGGGTTCTCAAAATGGTTATACAACGGTTATGATTAGGACAAAAACAGGAGAAAGAATCTATAATCTCGCTCAAAATAAAGGATATATTATTGAACCAAATGATTTAAATACTTCAGTAGAAAAATCAAAAATTTTAGCGCAGGTTATTAGTTTTAGTAAAAAAAAAATAAAAAGAGCTGAAAATTTTGAAGTAAGATAAGTAATTTGATAGAATTAAACGTTTATTTTATACTGAGAAATACAAATATTCCAAATATCATTGGAAAGAAAATTTGAAAAATCTTATTTAAAATTTTAAAGCATCGGGGAAAAATTGGTAATTTAATAAGTTATTATTTTTCTCAAGTGGTTACGAAAACTTGATATGAATAATAAGATATTAATATTTAAACCACAAATTAACTATTTAATAAATAATAAAATATATTATCCAAATATACTATCCTTTTAAATATATGAATAAGAAAAGTAAATTCAAGTTTCAATTGCATCATTAAAAAATTGGTGAAATAAATAAAAATACTGATCTCAGGTCCGCTTCAATCTGGTAAATCAAGTTACATTAAAGCGTTAGATCCAAATGCTTTGAATGTTGAAGCAAAAGGAAAGGACGAGAAATTTTATACAGTTGGGATGGATCTTGGGAGTGTAAAGTTAAATGGATTTGATTGCTACTTATTTGGTACTCCCGGTCTTTTAAGATTCTCAATAATGAGAAGTATAGTCACCAATGGTTCAGATGGAGTAATTTTTATTTTTGATTCTGCGGCTCCAGAAAAAGATGATAGTGCAATTGTAATATTAAATTCTATTAGAAAATTATTACCCCCTAATACCCCTGTTACTTATATAGCAAATAAGCAAGATATTGAAGGTGCTCGACCTCCAGAAGTGGTTCGCTCACAAAATTATTTACCTGACGATAGTAAAATCTTTCCTACAAGCACCAAAACAGGATTAAATATTCATGAATCAATCACATATCTCGTAAATCATATTTATGAAGAATATTCATCATTACTTCAAACAATTCGGGTATATGAAAATGATATTGAAGGTTTAGCACAAGAATTAAAAAAAGATAATGTTCAAATGCGAGATTTTTTAAATAATTTAGAGATTAAACGATTTATTGAAGTGGATAGAATTAAAAAGGTATTTAAAGTAAGAAGTGGGTTAAAATATTTAGTTTAATTGTTTTTAAAGTAAGTCTATTTTTTTAATGATAAAGGAGATATTTCTTCCATAGGATACTCTTTTAGCAAATTTCTTAAATTTATTCGTAGGTTTTCAAGTAAATTCCAGAAAAATTTAGGTACATCCTTTTCTTTTTTATACATTGTTTCAATACGATCTAATTTATCGAGAAGCTTATTGGGTCTAATAGAAAATTGTTTATTATAATCTTCTTCTGTATATTCCTTCTGAAGATATTGTTTAAATAGTGTTTTTAAATCTAAGTATATCGGGATATAACCAATCGGTGTCTTTATTGCCTCATAATCATTATGAACACGACCTTCTGCCCAAATTACCCAACATAACTTATCTAAAATACCGTTTAAATATTTTCCTTCTTTATTTTTAAGAAAGTAATTAGTCGCAAAAACTTTAGGGCAATGATCTAATTGGTTTCCAAATTTTTGGTGGTTTTTTAAATATTTACCTAAACTTAAGACTAAGAAATCAAGATTAGCCATAGGATTTGCTTGTCTAACACCTTCTGCTCCTAAGGTTGCAGAGGTAGTTTCTGATTCAATAGAAGCCCCTAAGAAAACACCATGTTCCCAGTCAAGACTTTCAATTACTGGGGGCATTGTATCACTATCACGGCCACCATAAAGTATGCCATGTACTGGTACTCCATCTGGATTATGGAGATTAGGATCGACATTATTCAATTCTTCAATACGGATTGTGTATCGAGCATTTGGATGAGCGAGAGGTATTTCTTTCCCATTAATATCCTTCTTTCCTTTATTCCAATTACCTGAAAAATTAAATCCTTCGTCTGGGGTTGTTCTTCCATCTCCAATCCAATAAGGGGTTCCATCTTTAATAAGCACATTAGAAAAAATAGTTTCTCTAGGAGTTGTTAGAGCGTCAAATATCACAGGATCATCTTTAGCATTTACATCTTTGATAATTCCAAAAATACCCCTCTCAATGTTAACCGAATGGACATAACCATCTTCCCAAACTCGAAGATAGGCTATATCATCTCCAACTATAGTTTGTCCTGGTAACATTGCGGTGCTAGTTTTGCCACAAGCAGAAGGAAATGCACCACAGAAATATGAAGTTCTGCTTTTTCCTTTTGGATGAACTCCCATTATAAAGTAATGCTCTGTTAGCCAATTTTCATTATTAGCTTTATATATTGCTAAACGCAAAGCGAGTTTTTTTAATCCAAGTGAATTTCCTGCATATTGATTATTAACTGAAAGCACACGTCCTTCTTTCAAATCTATATAAATCCTCCTTTTATCGAGATTTTTAGTAACGGGAGGTTCACCAGTTAATTCTCCCGAAGAATGAATAAAGTAGAAGAATGCATCGGATCCATTTAATATTTTGAATTCCTCGTAGCCTGCTCTATAAAGAAGATCTTCTGAATGGGCAACATAAAATGAATCTGTTAATTGAAGTGCTAGTATTGAAAATTTCGAATTTTTTGGTCCTAAGCAGAAAAACCGTATTACACATTCATGACCTTCCATGCAACCATCCATAATTCCCATAATTTCCATTAATCCTTTTTCTCTTTCCATAGTATTTATCCAAGGATATGAATCTTTTTGTCCTTTAGGTACTAGTACTTGAGTATTCTCTTTGTCTCTAGCTTGATCATGATTATTCATTGTAAAAAACCCATCGTAATGTATTGTATGTCCTTTCAGATTTAATCTCGCTTCTTCACTAAGTTTGACAGCTCTATTTCTTACATAGTCAATATCTTCTTTTGAATCTGTTATAACTGTAACCTTAGAGGGCTTACATATCGTAACAAACTCATCTACAACTTTTATTACATGACTGTTATTGAGAGCTATTAATTTGTCAAAGTTATTTTTATCGATAACTTCCATTTTAATTTTTTTAGCTATTTTTATTATAGATTTAATTAATGATGATTATAGATGTGTTATAGGAAAAGTTCTGAGTTTTTTTAATTTTACTTTTTTTATACTTTCAGATTTCCAAGCCGATATTTATAGTTTGAGAAGATTTGAACTTAAAATCTAGGTAAAACTTGAATAAAATTTATTAAAATATAATAAAAAAAAGAAATAAAACAGAATTATTTTAACTATTATAATCCTTCAGGTCTACTACCCTTTGCACTTATGATTCTGTCTACTCTTAAGATAAGATTCGCTAACTCACTACCAGATTTTATAATATGATTTATTAATTCGGCGGGTTCAACAATTCCTTTTTTATAATTATCTCCAATAGTATTTGTAATCGTATCGATTCCTATCCATTTATCATCATCAGTTTTATGTGCTGCTCTTAATTCAGTTAACTTTTCAATTTCTTCTAATCCAGCATTTTTGATTAAAGTTTTAGGGATTTCTTCGAGTGCTAAGGCAAACGCATTCACAGCAAGTTGTTCTTTTCCGCTAATTTCGTTTGCATATGCTCTTATTCTTTTAGCAAGTTCGATATATATTGCACCTCCCCCAGCTACTACGGTCTTAGTATCCATTATTTTAGCTATAACTGATAATACATCGTTTAAAGAGACTTCAGCAGTACTAAGAATCTTATCTAAACCACCTTTGATCAAAATAGACACAGATTTAGGATTTTTACATCCTTTAAACAAAGTATATTCGTCATCACCAAGTTTTTCAAAATGGATTCTTTCTGCAAATCCTAAATCATTTATTGAAAGTGAAGTTAAATCATCTACAAGTTTTGCACCAACAGCCTTTAATATTGACTTGTAATCACTTTCTCCGACATTTTTTATAGCGGCAATCCCTTCCTTTGCTAAATAAGCACCAAATTTGTCAGAGATATCACTACTGTTTACAATCATATTTACTCCTAAATTTTTAAAGATTTTTAAATAATCTAAGAGAATTTTATCTTCTTGGTCTAGAAATTTTTGAATATCAGAAGGGCTAGAAATACGAACTTGAGCGTCAAATTCTGTCTTTTTTACATCTAATTTTCTTCTAATAACAGCAATTTTAGCATCTTTTATAGACACAGGCATCATAGCATTTACTTTTTCTTTTTGAGTGTATACTCCGTTAATTAATTCAGTATCTTTTAGGGATTTCCCCGATGCTTTAACGATTTTAACGTTGCTTACTTTTGCAAAATTATTTCCTTTCTCATCTGCTATCTGTTTTATTGCCTTTAGGGCTAAATCTGCAAAAAAGTCTTTCAAGGGAGCAATCTCCTTAGAATTCATGGCTGTTTTTGCAGCATTTTTAAGAACCTCATCATCGTCACTAGCAATTTTTGTTGATATTTCTTTTATAATTGAAAGTGCTTTATCAGCTGCTAGCTTATATCCATGAGTAATAGGTCTTGGATGAATCCCTTGCTCAATCAATTCTAAAGCGTTGTTTAGTAAAGCAGCAGAAAATATTACAGCAGAAGTTGTGCCATCACCAATTTCTTCATCAATTGATTTTGCTACATTAACCATCATGTTTGCAGCTATATTTTCGATGTCGAGGTTCTTTAAAATTTCGGCTCCGTCATTAGTAATTGTAACATCACCCAAAGAATCAACAAGCATTTTTGACATTCCTTTAGGTCCTAGAGTGGATCGTACGGTTTCTGCAATCGCAATCATTGCAGTAATATTCTGTTTTCGAGCTTCTTTCTCACGTACTTCCTCTGTTCCTTCCTTAAGTATTATAATTGGTACATTTGACATTTTAATTGCACTTTTTTTTATGAAATTTGAATTATTATTTATATAGATCTCTATGTCATAAAAATTTTATCAAATTACTAACTATTAGATCTTATATGATCTTTAATTAGAACAAAATCTTATTATTTGGAGAAAGCTCAATTATTTTCATATTAAATTTCAATGAAGCTCGTATTTTTGTATTCCTTAAGAGTCATATTTGAATTTGTACGAGTAACATTATTTTCTTTATTTAATTCCCGAATAAAATCATGGACATCTTCAGACTCTTTAAATCTGCAAATTAAAGCTGCTGATTGATCTCCAGTTGTATGAAAAACACTACAAACCTCAGGTTTTTTAGCAATATTCTTTAGTATTTCCTCAGTATGTTTTCCATCGATATTGATTCTTATCAAGAAAGTCAATTTATAACCGAGTTTTTCGTTATTGAGTCTGAGTGTGTATCCTTCAATTACACCAGTCTTTTTCAATTTAGTAATTCGATTATGTATAGTTCCAATTGAGAGTCCTAATTTATCTTTAATTTCCCTATAAGAGGTTCTAGCATTATCTTGAAGTATACGGATGATTTGTTTGTCAATTTCATCTAGATCTTTCTCTTTCTTCATTAAAAATCAGTCCAAATAAAATTATGAGATTTATTAAGATCAATATATTTTATTTTGAGAAATATATAAAATTTTATAAAAATTTAAATTAAAATCTAATTTTCATTGAAAATTTTTTAAAAAATTCGAATTGATTGTTTTTTGGATTAAATTCTTGCTTACTATGTTGAATCGAAATCAAAATTTATTATATTATATGTATTTCTATTATTATTAAACATAAACAGTAGTAGAAAAACATGACTGAGGATTTCAAAATAGATCCTTGGGGAGCTTCAGCAATCCAAGAAGATGATTACGCAAGATTAATTAAAGAGTTCGGGATCGAAGAAATCACGGGAGTTCTTAGACAAAAAATGATTGATAACCGATTTATAAGAAGAAAAATCATTTTCGGTCATCGTGATTTAGGTCTTATTTATAAAGCTATAGAGAAAGGTCAACCATGGGCAGTAATGAGTGGAGTTAAACCATCTGGACCATTTCACTTAGGTACAGCAACTACAGCATTAGAAATCGTAGAATTTCAGAAAATGGGAGGAAAGGCATATTATGGAATTGCAGATATTGAAAGTTGGGAAGATAATGGAATACCATGGGAGAAAGCAGAAGATACAGCAGTAGATAATATTGCTGATATATTAGCTCTTGGGTTGGATCCATCTCCAAAAAAAGCATATATTTGGAGACAATCAAGAGAGTCAAAAGTAAAGGATATTTGTTTTAAGGTTAGTAGGCTAGTTACCCAGAATATGCTAAATGCAATTTATGGTGAAAGGCCATTTGGACTTTATATATCTTCGTTAATACAAGTAGGAGATATTATACTCCCACAAGTTTTAGAAGGCCCTCAACCAACAATAGTGCCTGTAGGGATAGATCAGGATCCTCATTTACGTCTTACTAGAGATCTAACACGCAGAAATTATAAGAAATTCTTTTTACCGGGAGCAACTTATCATTATTTATTAGCGGGAATTGACGGCTCAGAAAAAATGGCTAAGAGAAATCCTAACAGTTATTTTACATTCAATGAACCTCTTGAGTCAATTGAAAAGAAGGTTAAAGGATCTCTCACTGGAGGCAGAAGAAATTTAAAAGAACAGAAACAATTAGGTGGTGAACCTCAAAAATGCATGGTTTATAAAATGCTAATGTATCACTTTGAAGAAGACGATGAAAAATTGGCTAAAGACTTTGAAATGTGTGTTAAGGGTGAGTTAATGTGTGGAGATCATAAACAAGAATGTGTTGAGAAAGTTTTAAATTTCATAAAAAATCATAGAAAGAAAAAAGAAAAATTAATAGATAAAGCTCGAAGCCTTCTAAAAATTGATTAAAGTTAGTTTCCTTATTATAATTGAGTTTATATTAATTGTGCTAAAATCTTAATTACATCATCAAGAAAATTGGGGAACTGTTCAAAAAAATTTTCTTTTTCTTGTTCTTTAAGTACTGCAGACACAAAAAACATATCACCATTTATTTTCTTTCTTAATAAATATGAAAAGAGCTGACCTTCAGTTGATGTAAAATCAAAATTTCCTTCATACTTTTCCTCATCCATCCGTTTAAGTAAGAAGAGATGTTCTTTGATGGATTCTAGCAACTCAACATATACTTCAGGGTTGATATCACTATAGTATTCAGAAATGATAATACCATTTCGATC
>CAYNEU010000129.1:0-6785 GCA_964396275.1 uncultured archaeon
ACTCTTTTTGAGATCCCTGAAGACCAGGTCAAAGTAATGCTTAAATACTCATTAAATTTTTATAATTCTATTAAGGGTGCGATTCGAAATGTTTCAAAAGTGTGGAGAAATATAATCAAACCATTTGATAATTATGAAAAAAGACGAGAATTGGGAAAAGAGATTTTTAATATGATCGTTGAATTAGAAAGACGAGGAGAAAGAATATCAGATCTAATTCGTGATATTGGGTCACTTAGATTAGTAACTATAGCTGAAAAACCAAGTTTTGAAGAAGTAAAAAGAGCTAGAGACTTAACAATGCGATATATTAAATTAGAGGGAGTTCATATTAATATGATTATACCTGAATCTAAAAAATGTGATTTTTGTTCCAAGATTAGATCACAGCAACAAAAATATACTTCAGAAATTATAAAGGAATTTAAAAAACTAAAAATTTGGGAATCTGAAAAGCTCAAAGAAGAACCTATTGGATTGAATGGGTTGAGAGCTCTTGCTTATGAAGTTTATGGTAAGAATGTCGATGCGAATGATATTTTAGAACCTAAAGCTTAGATAAAAAAAATTTATTATGAATTCTTTACAGTAATTTCAACCTCACAATAAGGATCTCCCATAGGGATTTTCTTCTTATGTTCTAAAATAAATTCATTTTCTGGAAAAGCGCCCTTTAATAACCCTCTAATACTTGCTAGTGTTACCTTGTGACAAGGAATTGCCTCCTGAGCCCATACTTTCTGAACCATTTTCCATACTTCACATTCTAATACTCTATGAATAACTTTGCTCTTACTAATTACTTCTATTTCTGAATTCATATTCATAAGCTTATGTTGGATTTTCATTAGTTTAGGCAATGTTTCAGAGAAATCACCTTTCAAATTTGTTATTGAAGCAATTTTCTTTCCCAGCCTTTGAGAAAATATCTCCCATGCTTTTATATCTAATTCTGTCGCAATCTCCAAACCGAGTTTTTCTACCGAAGCCATAAACCACGCACCATCCAACCTGAGAAAAGAATATCTCATCAGTTCCAGTAAATCTTCTAACTTTAATTCTATATTTTCTTTCATATTTAACACTTAATTATTATTTGTACAAGGTTTTTACTATTTGTAATTATGATAATTGAGATAAAGTTAATTTAAATTTATGGATAATGGAATTTTGTTTTTAGCTGAACACATATGATATATTTTAAAAAAAGGTTATGATGAATATAAAAAGAGTAAATGCTTAGGAATTAGGTTTTTGTTAGTGAGATAAATCATTTAAAATTATAAAGGGAAAATCTGAGTGGAAGATAGAATAAAAGTGGATTCCTCCAAGGGAGCAATTCTATTATGCTTATCCCAGAAGCATTTTAATACTAAAATATAAAAAAGTATGATAAATTCAATAATATATGCCTAATTATGTTGTGACCCCAGTTGGATACGTAAAGAGTCAAAATGACGAGATTATCTTAAAATATTCCAATAAGGACATAGTATTGAGCAAAAAAATCGCTAGAGAGAACAGAGAACATTGGACACCCTCTCATATATTCATTGAAGATGAATTTATTGACTGTTTGGATGGTATTGAGGATTTTTCACATCTAATAATCCTGTTTTGGACTCATAAAACTCCAGAACAAGCGCGCCAAATTAAAAAGGTGCATCCTGCCGGTATGAAAAATATGCCAATCAAAGGAATCTTTGCCACTAGATCCCCCGTAAGACCGAATCCGATTTGTAAAACTACAGTGAAATTATTGGAACGGAAAGGAAATATTTTAGTTGTTGAGGGATTAGATGCTATAGATGGTAGTCCCATAATTGATATAAAACCGCATTTACCCTCTTATGATTCACCCCTAAATGTTAAATTAGCAGATTGGATGTATGCTATTATGGATGAGTTTAAAAAAATGGCCGAAGATGACCCTGAAGTCAAATCTCATCGCGATATTCGCACCCATCCGTGTATTAATTCTGAACAAAAGTGATTAATTCAAATTTCTATATTCTTTTCTTTTTAAATTAAGTACAGAAACGATATAACTGCAAACCTCTATTTTAAAGTGGTATCGGGTATTATAAAGCATTGGTCTCCTTTTTGTATAATGCTCACTTTCACACCGTAAACTTTCTCAATATTTTCTTCGGTTAGGATTTCCTTACCGCCAGAAGCAAAAATTTGCCCTTGATCTAAAATAATCAACTTATTACAATAGCGCAACGCAAGATTTAAATCGTGAATTGCGATAATTACCGTTACCCCCGTCTTCTTTGCATCAAAAATTAAATCAAGTACTTCAATTTGGTGTTTCAAATCGAGATTGGCGGTGGGCTCATCTAATAGTAAGATTTTGGGTTCTTGAACTAATGCCCTAGCAATATAAACTTTTTGTCTTTCTCCTCCACTAAGATCGTTTAGATCTCTAATCGTGAACTTTCCGAGATGAAGGCGCTCTAAGGTCTGAGCTACAATCTTTTTATCCTTTTTAGTCTCCGTCCATTTAATATGCGGTTTTCTTCCCATGAGGACTGCTTCAAAAACGGTCGTTGGAAAAATACCAATTTCTCTTTGGGGAACATATCCAATAATCTTTGCTATTTCTCTGCGGGACAAATCATTTAGGTTTTGATTTTCCAACAAAATAGTCCCGTGTACAGGCTTTAATATTCCGTCAAGATTACGCAACAAGGTAGTTTTTCCAGAACCATTTGGTCCCACAATTCCTATAAAATCACCAGATTTCACGTTAAATGTAATATTTTGAAGTACGGAGACATTATTATATGCAAACGTTAAATTTTCAACCTGAATGATCACCAATATCCCCTCTGATCCTTTTTCAGTAATAAATATAAAAATATGGGAGCTCCTAAGAAGGATGTAAGGATCCCAATGGGTAAAATTATAGGAGAGATGATGGTCCTCGCAATCGTATCCGCAATCAATAAAAACAGTCCGCCAAATAAGGCAGATGCAGGAATTAGGTATCTTTCATCCGCCCCGATTATGCGGCGAACAATATGAGGTACAACCAATCCTACAAAAGCTATAATTCCGAAAAAGGCAACCACTACGGAAACCGTTAGGGACACTATTATCATCCCGGTGATTCGTAATCGCTCGGTATTTACACCTAAACTCTCAGCGGTTTCATCCCCCGAATTTAAAACATTATAATTCCATCCATTCCGCATAAAGTAAATCAAAGCGGGCAAGATTATTGCAGAAAGGATGAAGAACTTAGTCCACGTTGCCCGACTCAGATCGCCAAAGGTCCAAAAGATAATAGAAGCAATCTGAACATCACTGGCAAAATACATTAAAGCAGTTGTTAATGCACTGAAGAACGAACCAAGAATTACTCCTGCGAGAATCATGGTTTCAGGTTTTGCATTCTTGAATTTAATCAAGATTAATACAATGAACGTGCTGAAAAGAGAAAATATAAAAGCCCAAAAGGTTACGGAATAGGGATTATTGATCAATACCGCATCGGTAGAACCACTCTGTAACATGCCCGCACCTAGTACGATGATCGCAAACGCTACTCCTAAAACGGCAGCTTGGGAAGTTCCAAGTGTAAAAGGGGAACCCAGAGGATTGCGAAGGATGCTTTGCATGGCTACTCCCGCCAAGGCTAATGCTACTCCCGCTAATAAAGCGGAAAGCACTCTGGGCATTCGTATACTCCAGATTATCAACCCTTGTACTCTCTCTCCGCCTCCGAAGAGGACTTCAACAATTTCAAAAAAGTTGATTTCATACGGTCCGAAACTAATCCCTAATATAATGAAAAAAGGGATTAAAAAAAAATTCAGAATAATGAAATATTCTCGTGTTTTATTGTATTTTTCAAATTGGGCTTTTATTTCGTCTGCTTTCATTTACTTTTCAAATCACTATTAAATTCCATAATTATCTATTTCGGATCGTGTAATATTATGGAATCCCCCAGAGTAATAGTCCGCCATATTATCATAGACCCGTTTCCCTAAGAATTCCTCGTAGATGTCATCATAAATCGAATTATCAGTATAGACAATGTCGCTGAAGTTTGCAGGGAAAAAACGCCTTCCTAAGTAATAGGCGTCCATAAAAACCGTGGCAAAATTAACTGTGTAAAAATTATACGGTAAGGTCATGATGGCTCTCGGGGGGTCAGCTCTAATACAATCTAAATCTCCGGCGCCTGCTCCCAAGGTTTCGTTTTGAAGGTCCTGCATGCAAAGATCATACCCTCCTCCATCGACAATAATGTAATCTAACTTATTATCATCTTCCCATTGAAATAATTGCTCGATATCAATATATTTATGGCCATCTGCAATCCCTTCTGCCGAATTCTTGCCATTAATATAATTTAAAGGTTCATATTCGGTGTCGGTTGACGTAATTCCATGAGCTCCTTGGTGTCCAATCCCTCCTACATAAAGCCATTCTTTCTCATTATCGGGAATATTACTTGTCCTCTTGTCTAAATCGTCAAATAAACTTTCAATATAGTCAATGAGGTCATTTGCACGATCTTCTTTATCTAATACTTCTCCGATAATTTCTAATGATTCATAGAAGTAATCGATTTGTAAATCTCCATAATCCTCTCCGTATCCTAAAACGACAACAGGAATTCCCGTTAATTCTTGCAATTCATCCGCACCTTCTTCTGTTTCATAAGTAATAAAGATTACATCGGGTTCTTGTCCTAAGATAAGTTCTGGGTCACCTCCGAATTGAGGTCCTATACTGGGAGTATCCGCTAATTCAGGATAAGCATAAATATAAGGTCTTCCATAATTCATGTTTCTCTCAATCTCTTCCACGCCACAGACTAGATCCACTGCCTCCATGTATACTAATAATCTTAGACATCCGGCCTCCAGACCTACAATTTTTTCAATGTCTTCCATATTAGGGATCTGAACCTCCCTTCCTAAGAAATCGGTTATTAATCTGTCTTGTTCCACTTTAAATATGTTTAAGTAATTATTATAAATTGCAATGCCAATGATCGTGCCAATTAGTGCTACAACAATGATCCCGCTTCCTAATATTTTTTTATTTACCATTTTCTAACAATCCAAAGATCTTTTCATACTAAATTAGAAAAAAGTATGAAGTTTTAAAAAAGTATTTTTTTTGAAAAACTAGAAAATTTGGATGCTTAGTACTGAATGCATCTATAGAATGATTAAGAAAGTTTTCTAAATTTAATTTTCAAATTTAAATTTATGTACTAAAATAAATTGAGGGAATTATATAAAGAACTTAAAAAAAGTAATATAATATAAAAAAACTAAATACAAATAGATTAAGTTCCCTCAAGAAAACCGTGAATGTAATTATATTGCTCTTCCGTTAATGTATTAATTTCAATACCCATTGATTTTAGCTTGAGAAAACCAACTTTATCATCAATATCAGTTGGAACCTCAACCATACCTGGCTTTAGAGAATCTTTATTTTTAACGATAAATTCTGACATTAATGATTGTAGAGCAAAGGACATATCCATTACTTCACTTGGGTGTCCCTCTGATAAGACTAAATTCGCTAATCGTCCTTTAGCTAAGAGATAAATTTTTTTACCACTAGGAAAGATTAATTCTTCCACATTTTTTCGAATTGGTTTGATTTCTTTTGAGTATTCATAGAGTTCTTTAGTTGGAATTTCAATATCAAAATGTCCGAGATTTCCAAGGATAACTCCTTCCTTAAATTTTTCAAATATTTCAGGTTTGGGAGGAATAACATGCTTGCAACCGGTAGCTGTTAATATTATATCAGCATAATTTAGAGTATCTTCAATAGGTTTGACTGAGAATCCTGCAAATACCGCTTGTAACGCTTTTATTGGATCAACTTCTGTGACGGTAACGTTTGCTCCCAATCCACGTGCTTTGAGTGCCATACCGGAACTACAATGACCATATCCTCCAATCACCACATTCTTACCAGCAAAAAGGACATGCATTCCATAAATGGCAGAAACTATACCTTGCCCCGTACCTAATTCATTATCAAATTGGTTTTTACATCGAGCATCATTAACTGGAAAAAGTGTAACCTTTAAAACTCCTTGTTTATCCATTGCTTTAAATCTCTTAACTCCAGTAGTAGTTTCTTCTTGACATGCTAAAATAGTACCCGATTTTATTAAATCCTCATATTCCTGATGAGCCGTTACAATCATGTCACCACCATCATCAATTAATATATTCGGTTTAGCATTTAAACACTGCTTTATACACCAATAAAATTCTTCATCTGTATTACCATGCCAAGCAAATACATTGATATCTTCTCTTACTAAGGCTGCTGCTACATCATCTTGAGTCGATAATGGATTACTTCCACAAAGATATACTTCAGCACCACCAGCTTTCAATGTTCGCGCGAGATTACCCGTTTCTTTTGTAATATGTAAACAACCGGCTATAATAATACCTTGTAATGGTTTTTCTTTTTGAAATCTTTCGCGAATAACCTTAGCGGTAACGGGCATTTTACTTTCAGCTACATAAAGTGCCTCTTTTCCCTGTTCAGCTAAAGATTCATCTGCTACTTTATAATTTACCATTTCATTTTCACTTTTTTTCCAAATTTGTATTATAGATCATAAATTTTAATTATAATTTAAACATTTTTTTAATTAAAATTATTTTTTAACTGTTATTTTTTTAACAATTAATTATCGAATAAAAAAAAATGAGTTTAAAAGAAAAAAAAATAAAAAAAGAAGCTCGTATAATTTTAAGAACTTTAAATAGTAAATCCAAATT
>CAYNEU010000130.1:0-7146 GCA_964396275.1 uncultured archaeon
ATCGGAAGAGCGTCGTGTCAAATTCCGGAATAAAAAATGCTTTTGAAGAAGAATTGGGGTATGAAATCATTATTCATGAAAACTTTTACGTGATGGGAGCATTTGGTTCAGCCATTTTGGCAAAGGAACATGTAAATGGACAAATATCTTCTTTTCATGGCCTAAAAGTTAGTGAAATGAACTTGGCTACAGGTTCATTTGTCTGTCCTGATTGTGCAAATAGATGTACAGTTAAATACATTGTCAGGGAAGAAGATAAAAGTAGAGTAACTGGTAGAGAAAAGGATGATAGGATATTTGCACGATGGAATAGTAGGTGCGGTAAATGGTAAATGTTAGAATTTCATTTTCACGAATGGGTTGGAGCTATATTTTTTTCAAAGGTTTATTCCATGATCTTCCTGATATTGAAGTTGTTGAACCCCCTCTAGTAAACACTGATATCGTTAGTGAAGGAGTCAAAGTTTCTCCTGAATTCGTTTGTTTTCCATTTAAAGTCATTCTTGGTGAAATGATAAACCTGTATCGTAATTATGATGTTAAAGATTTTGCGATGATTGCTGACTACGGCCCTTGTCGAGCAGGAATTTATGCTGTTGTCCAGAAAAGAATCTTGAAAAACATGGGATTCAAGGATGTTAGAATGTTTTATCTGCGTCAAGATGATTTCCGAAATCTTGAATGGCTAAGGGTATTTCGTGATTTAGAAAAAAGAACAGGAAGAAAATTTGATGACTATAAAATTTTAAGAAACACGCTCTTGTTCTTGGTCAAAGCATACTATGTTGAAAGAATAAGCCATATTGAAGGACTTGTTATATGTCGAGAAAAAACCAAAGCAATGACTACCAAAGTAGTTCATACTTTGATGAATTTACTTGATAACGAAAATAATTTAATGAAATTATCTAATTTTGATAGAACGATAGATGAAGATTTTCGCAAGATACCTATTGACAAGGAAATGGAACCTTTGAGGGTTTGTTATACTGGGGAAATCCAAGTCATGTTGGAGAAATGGGTTAATTATGATCTGATGGGAGAATTAGGCGTCATGGGTATCGAGGTTCACAAGCAGTATGATGTCTTTGATTGGGTCATGTACAAACTTGACGCCAGCAAACGAAGAAGACGACTTGAACATAAGGCAAGAAAGTATATTCCAATGGATATTGGGGGGGAAGCTGTATGGAATATGGGTAGTTATCTTGAGTCTCAAGAAAAAGGTTTTGATGGGTTTGTCCATATATTCCCATTTACTTGCATGCCTGAAATATCCCTCATGGGAATGTTAGAAGCTGAGAAAAACATGGACAAGTTTTACATGCCCCACATTCATATTAGTCTTGATGGAAGTTCTGGTTTTGAAGGACTTAGAACAAGAATCGAAGCATTTCATGATTTAATGGTTGGCAACAAAAAAGTTAATCCCTTGTTTAGAGATGTCAAGTATGTGGTCCCGGATGAAATAAAAAATATATTTTTTAAGCCGAAATCCAATTTTGAATATTTCGTGTCTAGTATTGAAAAACCAATGTCAATTGTTTTAACAATGCTGAATCCATCAAAGAAATTAGATGTAGGATTCGCCGTTAAGAATGGACTCGAGTTTTTTTCAAGAAATTCGTTTTTTGGTATCGGATCTCTTTTTAACCTTTGAGAGGCTATTTTGTTATGAAAGTTTCTTTTCCAAATATGGGCAATTTTCCAACGTGTACCCCACAATTATAACAGAACTTGTCAGCAAGAAGGATTTTTGCACAACATTTTTGACAGATTAAATTCAGATCTGAAGGTTTTTTTGCTGCTTTTAAAGCAATTCCCTTCTGTTCCATTTCTTTAAGATTCAAAGAAAGCTTAACAGCTACTCAGACTTTTATGAGCATTTCTTACTTCACGGACCATTGAGGTAAGATAAAGGCAATGATGGGTGTTCCAGTTAATACATTTTTACTCATTGAAGAAATGTATCAGAGGCTCATATCTGATATAATTATAGATACATATTAAGGAACCCCTGAGCCAATTTTTCTATTTTAAAGAATTTAGGAAAATTGACATTCCCATTTTCCCATAGTATTTCTCATCTCATTCTGTGTATTGATTAAATTTAATTTTATGGATTTAAATTGAAAGTATATTAAAAATATTAATTTAATATTTTATAAAGATAATCCCTTTCAAAGAGTTAGAAGCTTAAAACAATAACAAAAAAATTAGCTGGGGGTTTCCTTTCTAACAAAAAAATTTTTTGAACCTTTACAATTTGGACAGGTCCAATCAGGTGGTAGATCCTTAAAGAGAATACCCATTTTAACCTCATCATATTCAAAACCACAATTATTACATATGTAAGAATATAATTCTAATAACTTTTTCAACTCATCTCTATCAACATCTTCTTCCATCTTATTATAAACATAAGATATTGCTTTATTATCACCAAATAAAATGGCTCCTTTTAACTTATTTCCTTTTACAACCAATTTCTGATAACAACAATCTTTTTTATCGGCTTTTTTTAAGATTTCCCAAGCGCCACCTTCTTCTTTAGGAGGATCTATAATTCCTATTGAAGTTAACTCTAATCCGACTATTTTGAGGGTATTTTTAGGAGTAGTTCCATTATATCCTACACTTTTTAGGCCAAGCACAGAAGCAGCAACTATTTTTGATTGTTCCATACAAGCTGGAATAATGCCCCAAATTTGATTTTTATATTCTATACAATCTCCAACAGCATAAATATCTTTTTCGCTTGTCTCTAGAAATTCATTAACAATTATACCTTTATTTGTATCCAAATTTGCATCCTTAGCAATATCAATTGTAGGCTGAATCCCCGCCTGAATTAAAACAATATCTGCATCTAATGTTTCTCCTCCTTTTAATCTAATTCCAGATACTGTTCCATTTCCTAATATCTCTTCAGTGACTGCATCTAAAACAACTTTAATTCCTCTCCTTTCAATTTCTTCTCGTAACATTCCAGCACATTCAATATCTAACTGTCTTGGTAATAAACGAGGAAAAAATTCTATAACTGATGTGTGTAAATTGCTATTATTTATTTGGTTTGCTATTTCTAATCCAAGCAAACCTCCACCAATAATAATTGCTTTCTTAGCATTTTTGCCTTTAATAAAATCTTTTATGTCTAATGCATCATCGATACTTCTTAATGTAAATAAACCTTTCTTTTTATCTTTCATCTCAACAGCATTCTTAATAGGAGGAATATTGGGAATACTGCCAAGAGCTAAAATGAGTTTATCATAGTCAACAAGGTTATTCTCACCCTCAATTTGAATTGTTTTATTACTTGGGCTGACTTTTTTGATTTTTTTATTTAAATGTAAATTTAACCGCTTATTTTTATACCAATCTTCTTTAAAAACAATCAAATCATCAATAGTTATTTTTTCAGAGATTAATTCTGGTAATTTAACTCTTGTATAGTAAGGATATTTTTCTTCGGTAAATATTTCGATTTCTATACCTTTATTGAGAGTTCTTAAATTTTGAGCTGCAAAAGTCCCTGCAATATTATTTCCTATTATTACAACCTTCATAGAATTACTAGTTTTTACATTTTATTTTAAAGTTATTATTATATAATGTAATCTTTAAGGATAATTTCTATGTACATTTGCGACATTATAATTATATTATAACCTAAATACTCTTTTATTTATTGTTAGTAATTTCAAAAAATAAAGGTTAAAAGGCCCTAAAATTAAGAAATAATAAAAAAATAGAAATAATTAAAATTTTAATCAAGAAGTCTTTTTTCTCCTTTTAGAGTTTGTATTTTACTAATTTCTTGAGTTACTTCCAGTGTTCCTAAGTAATTTCCTTCCTTATCTCTTACAGGAAAATAACGAATATATAAGAATAAATCACCTAAAGGAATCCAAAACTCAGCAAAATCTCTTGTATTTTCTTTAAATCCTTTCAATATCTCATCTACCTTATTAAGGCTTTTAGGTGGATGGCAATTTTGAACTTTTTTTCCTATAACAGCGGGAGTTCGTTTAAAAATTCTCTTATCTCCTTTGCTATAATATTTTACTTTATCCTCTGCATCAATAAAAGACATTTCAAGAGGTAAAGTATCAATAATTAATTCTATTAACTCAATTGGTAGGTTTTCCAACAATTCTACTTCACTATTTTAAGTTGTAATTTGATATAATTTAGTTTAGCATTTAATCTCATTTAAATGAATATGTTCAATCATACACTTAAATCATATCAATTTATATTTTAAATACAATACTTTTAAAAAATTTGGATAAAAGTTGTTATTTATGGAGAAAGATAGAATGTCTTATCATAAATCAGTTCAAAAAGTTTATGAGAGAATTAAAAAAGATGGAATGACTAATATTTGGGATCGTTTTGAAGCTCAAGGGTTTGGAGGCGATCCTGATAAACGATGTCCATTTTGCTTAAAAGGTGCGCGTTGTGATTTATGTTCAAATGGGCCATGTAGGGCGGATTCATCAATAGATAAACGTGGTGTATGTGGAATCACAGCGGATGGTATGGCAATGCGTATGATGCTTCTTAGGAATGTTATGGGGACATCCACTTATCATTATCATACTGAAACAACTTTGAAAACCCTAAAGGCTACGATAGAAGGTAAAACTCCATTTAAAATTTCTGAACCTGAGAAATTAAAGATTTTTGCTGAGCGTCTTGGCTTAGATACATCGGGTTCTGAAAAGGACATTGCACTTGGATTATATTATTTTGCTAAGGAAGACTTTAATAGACCGTATGATGAACAAAGTAAAATTGTTGAGAAATTAGCTCCACCTGAAAGACAAGAAGTATGGAAAAAATTAGGGATTTTCCCTGGTGGGTTATATGGCGAAATGATGTTCTCAACAAGTTCTTGTCTGACAAATGTAGATGGATATTATGCAAGTTTAGCTCTTAAAGCAATGAGATTAGGGATTGCAATGGCATACCAAAGCCAAATTGTTAATGAATTCACTCAGGATATTTTATTTAATATTCCCAGACCACACAAAATGAGAGTTAATCTAGGAGTATTAGACCCAGATTATGTAAATATACTTCCAAATGGGCATGAGCCATTTTTAGGATTTGCAATGGTCCAACTTGCTCGAAAATCTGAATGGCAAGAAAAGGCGAAGGCAGTTGGTGCAAGAGGATTAAGAATTATTGCAAATATTGAAACTGGACAAGAAATGATACAAAGATGGGAAATGGATGATGTATTTTATGGGTTTACAGGAAATTGGATCATGCAAGAAGCTATTTTAGCAAGTGGTTGCATTGATGCTTTTATCTGTGATATGAATTGCTGTATGCCAATTGACCCAATATATGCTGAGAAATACAAATTCAAGTTAATTCCGGTTTCAGAAGTTGTGGTTTTTGAGGGGATAACTGAACGAGTGGATTATAAACCTGAAAAAGCTGAAGCGCAAGCAGCGACATTAATTCAAATGGCAATTGATAATTTCAAGGAACGTAGAGCGAGTGTAGAACCTATTATGGGTTTAGATATGAATGAAGCTGTAGTTGGATTTTCGAGTGAAAGTATTCTTGCTGCTCTTGGAGGAACACTTGGTCCATTACTCGATGTAATTAAAAATGGTACTATTCGAGGAGTTGCCGGATTAATATCTTGTACTACACTTAGAGATTATGGTCAAGATGTGCATACAATTCAAGTGGCTAAAGAATTAATTAAAAGAGATGTTTTAGTATTATCAATGGGGTGCGGTAATGGTGCTTTACAAGTTGGAGGATTATGTGTACCAGAAGCAAAGGACATGGCTGGACCTGGCCTTAAAGCCGTTTGTGAAAAACTGGGGATTCCACCAGTTCTTAGTTATGGAACATGCACAGATACAGGTAGAGTTGCCGATTTGATAGGAACTATCTCTGCTGCACTTGGTGGAGTAGCAATTCCAGATTTACCAATAGTAGCCGCAGCTCCAGAATACATGGAGCAGAAAGCCACGATTGATGCAATATTCGCTTTAGCATTTGGTCTATATACATATGTCAATCCAGTACCTACAGTCACTGGTGGTGTCGATTTAGTTAAACTCTTAACCGAAGATTGTAAAGATCTAACAGGGGGAATATTACATGTTGAAACTGATGCCAAACAAGCCGTTGATGCAATGTTAGCCCATATTGAGAAGAATAGGGAAAAATTAGGTATATAATTGATAAAACTTTTTTTATTTTTTTTATTTTCACTAGTTTTTAGCGGTTTAGTAGTATATTTAGTATATTTTGTAAAATATTTTGGGTGAATTTTTCTCAAGTTTCTATTTGAACATGTTCGAAATCAAAAATATATAATCACATCCATTTGATATAATCATGACTGAAGTAAAACAACCAAAACTAGTAAAAAGAAAAATTATCGAGATTGATGAAGATCTATGTACTGGATGTGGTAATTGCGTAGTCGACTGTGCAGTAATATAAAATATGATTTATATAGCATAAAAGGCGCACTCGCAGTTATCGATGGAAAAGCAAGGGTTATAAATGAAGTTTTCTGCGATGGTCTTGGTGCGTGCATTTCTGGTTGTCCTGAGGGCGCGCTTGAAATAATCGAAAGAGAAGCTTTAGAGTTCGATGAAGAAGCTGTTGAAAAATATTTAGAATCTATGAAATATAATGAACAAGCTGAAACAGAACAAATAAAAGAAATTGTTACTGAGCACGTCCATCAATGTGGTTGCCCTTCTGCTCAAACAATGGTTTTTGAGGAACCCAAAATGCAAACAGAAGTATCTGGAAAGATTCCTTCAGCACTACGACAGTGGCCTGTTCAAATGCATTTAATCAATCCTCGAGCACCATATTACCAAGGAGCAGATGTACTCCTTTCGGCAGATTGTGTAGGATTTTCATATGGAGATTTTCATAGAGACTTCCTAAAACAGAAATCCATAGCAATAGCTTGTCCAAAACTCGACCAAGGTAAAGAAATTTATATAGAAAAAATTAAATCTTTAATTGATGACGCAAAAATAAATACACTTACAGTTGCTATTATGGAAGTCCCTTGTTGTTCTGGTTTATTAGCTTTAGCTCAAGAAGGGGCTAAACGAGCAATCAGAAAAGTTCCAATAAAATATGTTG
>CAYNEU010000131.1:0-3553 GCA_964396275.1 uncultured archaeon
TTCAATATCAGGAATTCCAATCACACCTGCTTCATCAATTGCTTCATGTTCATACAAAATATCATCAATAACCCGTGAGTATACTTTATTTCCTGAGACATTAATCATGTCTTTTATTCGGTCTACTATTCTAAAAAATCCATCATTATCCATTATTCCAATATCTCCCATTTGTAACCAACCATCTTCTGTTAAACCTTTGCCTGGAGTTGGCCAATACCCTTTCATAACTTGTGGTCCACGAATCCAGACTTCACCAGCTTCTCCGAAGGGTACTTCTTCTCCTGTATCTAGACTAACAAGTTTAACTTCAGTGTCCGCTATAGGTACCCCGACTCCAGGTTTCGTAGTTGTCATAAAGCCTGTAACTTTCGACATTGCAGAAAGATTAATATGGCTAGATGCGCTAGTCTCTGTTGCACCATATCCTTCACTCATAGGAACTCCAGTTTTTTTTGAAAACTCATCAGCAAGTTCAGGAGCTAAGGGTGCAGCTCCAGAAATATAAAAAATTGGAGCTTTTGGAATATCTAATTTAAGTAAATACATATAATGTGTTGGTACACCTAAAACCATGAATGGTCGAATTTCTTTAATAATTTCTGCGATTTTAAGCATATCTCTTGGATCCATTAATAACATTTTCAATCCCCATGATACACAAACATGCATAGAGACTTGTCCGTATGCATGAAAAAGCGGAACACATATTGCTACTGCGGCTTTTCCTATTATACCAGATTTTAAGGGATCCATCATCCAATGGAATAATTGGATTACATTAGTAGTAAGGTTGAAATGAGTTAACATTGTCGCTTTAGGTAGCCCCGTTGTGCCTCCTGTAAAAGGAAGTAATGCTAAATCTTCTTTAGGATTAATATTTACTGTTTCTGTATGGGGCTCATATTTTTCTAGCAAGTCATCTAACAAGTAATAACCATCTTCAGTAAGTTTTTTCATATCAGGTAATTTGTAATCTGGAAATAATTTGGTTGGCGTATATATCACGGTTTTTAGGTTAGTATTTGGTTTTACTTCATTCACACGTTCAAGACGCCGATATGAACATAAGACAACCTCTGCACCACTTTCTTTTAATTCGTATTCTAAATCTACCTTATCATGCAATATACTTAATGGCACATGTATAGCTCCGAGTTTCAATGCAGCAAAGTGAATTAAGATAAATTCAGGACAAGACGGAAGAACAGAAGCAACCATAATTCCTTTTCTTATTCCGAAGTCGACGAGAGCACTTGCAAGTTTATCAACTTTAAGCTTTAATTCTTTATAAGTCATCTCATCTCCAGCATATTTGGTTGCAATGTTGTCTGGATATTTTGTAGCAGAATCCACGAGGAATTGATAGATATTTATCTCGGGATATGGTTGCATTGTTTTTTTAAGTGGAAATGGTCCAATTTTATAAGATTTTAACCAAGGTTTATCAGCATATGTAACTTTTTTCTCTCCCAATTTTCTCACTTTTTAGAATTTAATAAAAAAAAATTTATAAAAAATATTAATAAATTTTGTTAATAACCCAATCTAAACCGAGTTCTTGAAGTTTTTCTTTAGTTGGTTTGCCATCTTTATCCCAACCACGAAATTCATAATAGGCGTCTAACATAGGAGTTAAATTAACTGTATGTCCCTCAGCAGGTCCCTCTGGTAAGGGTTCTTCTAATAATCTTGGAGGTAAAGTATCGTCTTTTCTTGAGAAACCTTCTCTTACTAAAAATGCCCTTTCAAGGTTGTAAATTCTTTCACCTGTTTTTCTAAAGTCAGTAGCTGTAAAATCGTAACCCATAAGTTTTGAAATTAATCCTGCCCAATCTTCTGCAGTAAGGACCATCCCCATGAATTTACATCCACCAATCGCATCAAAAACACCAAATGCATCTTCAAAATCCTTTACTACTTTTGTCTTTTCTGGTATTTCTTGAAGTGAATCACCCACATCTGCATCATCAACAATCATAAAGGGCATCGCTAAAAATGCTGGACCTTCAATATAAGCAGTTATATGATCTCCCCCTCGATTTGCTGTTGCATAAGCTAAACCCGTAATTTTTGCGGCTCTAGGATCATAACAAGGAAGTTCAAGACCTTTCACATGCATAGCGAACTTTTCAGAGCCTTTACCTAATCTGTTTGACATTATTTTTACACCTTCAGCTAAAAGATCGCCAATACCCTCTCGTTTAGTAATTTTTTCAAGCATTTCAATAACTGCTTGAGCATTCCCAAACTTTAGATCAATACCATCTGTATCAGTTAAAATTCCCTTTTCAGTACATTCCATCGCAAAACCAATAGTATTTCCCGCAGAAATAGTATCAAGACCATATTCATTACATAGAAAGTGGGCATAAGTAATCGCATTTAAATCGTCAAGACCACACATAGTACCTAAAGCACCAAGAGATTCATATTCAGGTCCTTCGCCAACACTTTTATATGGACCTTCTTTGATCTCCGCAATTCTTCCACAAGCGATTGGACATGCAAAACACGGTTTTCTATCTATAAGGATATTATCATTGATAGCTGCCCCATTAATAGCGTCAGACTTAGGAAATACTCCTGTTTGCCAATTATTTGTTGGGAGCCCTCCTTTAATATTTACAAGGTCAACCATAGTGGCTGTTCCATATACCTCTAAAGTCATTTTTAATAAACTCTGATTTACCCAATCAAATCTCTGCTTTGCTTCTTGCTTGTATTCGTCTGGTTTTGCAACTTCAATTTTTGAGTTTCCATGTGATACTATCGCTTTCAACTTTTTAGATCCCATTACTGCACCCATACCACATCGTCCCGCAGCTCGCCCATAGAAAGGCTTATCACAATCATTCATAACTGCCGCATATTTAACTAAATTTTCACCGGCAGGACCAATCAAAGCAACATTATATCTCTCTCCGTGTCTTTCCTTTAATGTCTTTGTTGCTTCGTAAGTTTTTTTACCCCATATATCTGAAGCATCTTTTAATTCCGCTTTTCCATCTTCCGTAAGAAGATAAACAGGTTTAGGGGATACTCCTTCAAAAATAATTCCATCAAAACCAGATTTTTTAAAGTCTACACCCCAATAACCAGCGGAATTAGCTTGACCCCATCCTCCAGTAAGAGGAGATTTCGAAACTACACTATATCTTCCAGTACTGGGTGAGGGAGTTCCTGTTAGTGGTCCAGTCATGAAGATAAGTATATTTTCGGGTCCTAATGGATCTATTCCTTTTGGTACTTCTTCTATTAAATATTTGGTAGCTAATCCTGCTCCTCCTAAATACAATTTTAATGTTTCTTCATCTGGAAATTCTTCACTAATTTGTCCATTTGTTAAATTAACTCTTAAGATTTTTCCCATATAACCGTAAATTTTCTTTACACCTCAAATTCAATTTTGACTTAATTATCTATTTTAATGTTCAATTAATTAAAAAATTCAATTAATTAATGTTATTCCCTCAATTATAAAATCATTTCTATTTTTCATATGAACTTATTATCTCAGATTGCGTTTAGAGATTAAAAGTCATTTTAAAAA
>CAYNEU010000132.1:0-3143 GCA_964396275.1 uncultured archaeon
TAAAGAAGCTGTTAAGGTTAAATATGAACCTGCTTTGGCCTACCCATTATCAACCTTAATTGAGATTTACATAAGAAAAGGCAATGTTAAAGAGGCAAAAGTTTACCTTGATCAATTGCGTGAACTTATAAAGAAACCTGATATTAAAGGTTTTAAATACCTTTATCGTTTAGAGCAGGCTCTTATATTAAAATCAAGTCTACGAGCAAGAAACCGGATCAAATCAGAAGATATTTTCAAAGAATTGGCTTTTGACAATACTATACCGATTGAACAACGGTACGATGCGATAATAAACTTATGTGATTTATTTTTAATTGAACTTCGAATAACAAATGATCCAGAAATAATAGATGAGATACAGCCATATATTCAAGAGTTATTGAATTTTGCTGAACGTCAACATCTATATGTAATTTTAGCTGAAACTTACCTACTACAAGCAAAACTTTCTTTATTAACAGTTGACATAAAGAAAGCTAAAAGATTCTTAACTCAAGCTCAAAAAATAGCTGAAAGATTTGGGCATAAAGAAACAGCAGAGAAGATTGCTAATGAACTATCTAAATTAAGTAAGCAATCAGATATTTGGGAAAAGTTAAAGGAAATGGGAGCACCAATGGAAGAACGAATTAAATTGGCCCATTTAAACGAACATATTGAGGAAATTTTTGAGAAACGGACTATGATCCCGGCTTTTGTAACTGAAGAAAAAGTAGCAATATCTAAAGAGAAGAAAATTTGCTTAGTATGCAGGGGTGAAGTATTAAGATTCTCTTACATTTGCGAATGTGGTACCATTTATTGTGATAATTGTGCTCGAGCGTTAACAAATTTAGAAAATGTGTGTTGGACTTGTGAAGCTCCAATTGATTATTTAAAGCCCGTTAAATCTTATAAGGAAGAAGTAGAAGGAATAAAATTGGATTATAAAGGAAAGAAGTAATGAAATGAGAAAAAATTAGATTCTTAAGAAAATCTTCTCACCAACAACAAGGATCAAAGTAGTCTCTGTATTTTTGTAACCATTTGCAAAAGGTATATTTAGAATAGTCTTCAGTAATTTCTTCTCCTTGTTGGATATCTCTTAACGCTACAGAACAAAATCCATTTTCATCTTCGGAAGCGCCGGAATTAGCATTGAAGGAATGATTTACAAATCTTGAGTTATCCAGACAAAAAATTAGAGAATCGGTGTCTCTTTCATAATAGGAATAAGTGAGTAAATTATATAAAAAATCTTTCATGTGAGATGTGCTATGCGATGAATTGAGAGTTAAAAATTGATCTTTTGAAATAATTAATACATCTTGCGGGCGTGCATGCCACCATATGGTACCTTTTGGAATAAACTTTTTAGCAAACAATCCTAAACCATGAATATCACTGAACTTTACTTCGCCATACTCATCGATGGGGTTAGTTGGGTTGGGATTATAAGGTATTTTTCTATCCTTCATTAATTATATTAAAAGTATTGAACCTATTTGTATTTTAAATTAATAGCAAAAATTTTTTAGTTTGAAGACTAAAAATTCCAAATCCAATGGTAAATCTTAGTAAAATTCAAATAATATTTGCTTACTTTCTCTCTTATGATGCAACAAGATATTATTAAATGGGATTTAAGTGATTTCTATAAAGGTATCAATGATCCATTAATTGAAACAGATATACAAGAGATAGAAAAATTAGCAGAAAGTTTTCATCAAAAAGTCAAAGGTAAGTTAGAAGATCCTTCACTCACATCAAAACACCTTCTAGAATGGCTTAAAGAGTATGAAAATGTGTCTGAAAAAACATTCTATTTTGAATTGTTTGCTGAATTATTATTAAGAACAAATAATCTTGATGATGATGTAAAAGCTTTCTATTCTAAAATTGATGAGTTTAAAGTGAAAGTTCAGCAAAAGCTCTTATTTTTTAATTTGGAGCTAAATAAAATCTCTGATAATAAATTTGAAGAACTAATAAAAGCTCCGGAATTACAGCATTATTATCATGCTCTTAAATTCAATAGGATGAAAAAAATGCATCAACTTTCGGAAAATGAAGAACAAATTATCTTAATGAAGGATATGACAGGTGTAAAAGGTTTTTTAAATCTTTATAGTGAATTTAAAAGCAATTTCACTTTTGATTTTGAAGTAGATGGCGAACTGAAAAAACTGACTGAAGCAGAACTTTTTGCCTACATGTATCAGGAGAACAAGGATCTTCGATACAAAGCTCTACAAAGAATTGTGGCAGAATACAAGAAAAATGAGATGATTTTCACCCATATTTACAACAATATCTTAAGAGATTGGGATTTAGAATGCGCTAAAAGAAATTTCAAAAAACCTATATCAAGAAGAAATTTAGAAAATGAATTAAGTGATGAGAGTGTTGAGGTATGTGGAAATGTTACCACAGAGAGTTATCCTATAGTTGAAAAATATTATAACATAAAGAAAAAACTCCTAAATCTTCCTGAATTACATATGTCAGATCTATACGCACCAATTGGGCAAATAACAAGAAAATATTCTTACCAAGAAGCTTTAGAGTTAATTAAGGATTCTGATGAAAAATTTAATCCTGAATTTAAAGACATTATAGAAAAGATGGTTGAAATAAATCATATCGATGCAACTCCACGAAAAGGTAAAAATAGAGGAGCTTTTTGTTCACATGGAAAGCAAAAACATTATGGTTTCGTTTTTGTTAACTTTGTAGATACTATCGATTCTGTACGTGCCTTAGCTCATGAACTTGGTCATGCCTTCCATGCATATTACATTCAAAAAGTTCAGAATTTTGTAAATATTGAAACCTCCCTCGTTGTCGCTGAAATAGCGTCTGTATTCAATGAAATCTTAATATCTGATTATTTAATGAATACTGATTTGTCAAAGGAAGAAAAAATTTCGTTACTTTGTAATTTTATTGAATCAAAGTTTTCTACGTCTCATAGACAAAATGCTTTTTATAGATTTGAAAAAGCCATTCATGGATTGTTGGAGAAAAAATTACCAACAACAGAAGAAATTAAGGGTGCTTTTGTAAAAGAGATGGAATTAATGTTTGGGAATTCAATGACCAATATCAGAGAAGAATATGCTAATTATATTTTTGTAGTTCCACACTTCCTAACCGTTCCA
>CAYNEU010000133.1:0-3596 GCA_964396275.1 uncultured archaeon
TCTAAAAAAAATTAATAATAGAATTAGAGTCCTTTTGGACCTTGTTTATATATTTCATAAGCTTCATCCACAGAAGCATTATTATGAACTATCTCACGAACTGCTTTAATCATTCCAATAGGGCTATCACTTTGAAATATATTCCTTCCCATATCTACTCCTCTTGCTCCTTTGTCAATTGCATTCTTTGACATCGCTAATGCATCTCTTTCCTCGATCTTTTTTCCTCCTGCGATTACTATTGGTGCTGGACAAATACTTGTTACTTCTTCAAAGTTCTCACAATAATAGGTCTTTATAAAAGTAGCACCCATTTCTGCAGCCATTCTACTTGCCATCCCTAGATAACGTGCATCTCTTACCATTTCTCTGCCAACGGCAGTGACAGCTAATGTAGGAATGCCATATTCTTGACCCCAATTTACTAACTTTGAAAGATTCATTAAGGTCTGCTTCTCATATTCTCCTCCTACAAAAATTGAGCACGTAATAGCTGATACATTCAATCTTATCGCATCATCAACAGTAACATTTATTTCTTCATTAGAGAGTTCTTTTAACATTGAGGCGCCCGCTGATACTCTTAAAACAATAGGCACATCAATTTCAGAAGGTACACAGTTTCTAAGCATCCCTCTTGTCAACATAAGAGCATCAGCATATTCAAATAAGGGCTTCATATCAGTGAAACATTTTAATTGACCGGGAACATTTCCAAAATATCCATGATCAATAGCTAACATAACGCACCGCCCACTCTTTGGTTTAATTATTCTGTTAAAGCGGTTCTGAAACCCCCAATCACCCACTACAACCATTTTTAATTCCCTTTTTAATAGTTTGAATATAAATTTAGATTATTTTTTTAAATAAATTAATGATCTCTATTTTACTTTTTCTAAAAAACACAAATAAGTAAAGTTTATACAAAAATAATTAAATTACACTTAAGAATTCTCCAACTCTGTTCTTAATTTTTGAAACGAGTTTTCTTGAGATGTTTCGCCTAATAAACTCTTTAATCAAGTTAAAGTGATAATTACTAATTTTTTTTCTACCAAACGCTTTAGAAATTCTAACTATTAACTCATCTTCATAAATTTGATCAATTTTTTCTAAAATTGAAACAGTATAATGCACTTCATTTATCAGTTTAGATATATCTTGTTGAAGGAGTTTTAGTTGCTGTTCTTCATCAATAATGTCTAAGGCTCTTTTAATGATCTGTTCCTCGAATTTTAACTTGATTGTCCACGGAGTCTGAAATATATGTTGAGATGTATCCAGTATTAAAGCGTCTTTATCCTTAATTTTAATTTTATTAATATCAGGATCTTCAATTATATGGATTGTTTTACTTTCCCTATATGTCTCTGGTAATAAATTATCTCCAACTGAATTCAATAATGCTTCATCATATTGGAAATTTTCATCTTTTATAACATAAGAAGGATAATTAAATATTTTTCCATGTATAAGACTGAAAATTCCATAGATTCCAAAAATTTGTATTAAGTTCCTAAGATTTACCCTTCCAGCAGCTTCTCTATCAACTTCAGGAGAAATCGCACCCATCAGAATATCTATTTTCTCATACCCTCTTATTATTCCTTTTGTGTCTACAAAGACGATAAATTGGTGTTCAGGACATACAGCATTAATTGGTATTTGAATTTTAACAGTACCAAATTTTTTTTGAGAGAAAATCGCCTCAGGAACATTAATTAATTTCGATTTCCCACACGTAGGGCATACGACTTCTAGAACCTTAAATGATTCAGCCATATTAGAATCTGAAAAATTGATATTGCAACTAATAATAAATAGATATACTCTACATAAAAAATTTAATGAAATTCCTACAATTCAAAAATCAAGGTTTAAAATTAAAGTCTTGTAAATTTAATGATAAATTTACTTATTAAGGAGCTTGAGAAATTTCTTCTTCCAAATCTGATAATCCATTACATAGTTGAAACCGCAAACAGTATTAAATTCTCTTTTTTCAATTATCTTTTTTAACTTTTTTGCTCCATCCGCGGTTGATTGTAATGGACCATAAGGATTTAAAATAAAAATCTGACCTAATGGGATTAAATAATCACAGACGAAGATTACATTTTCAAAAATATAAAAAGTGAATCCTTGAGTGTGTCCATTGATATGAAATGCTTCTATTCCAGATAAATTAAAATCTTGTGTAAATTTTTTATCAAAAGGATTAAATTTAGAAAGTAAATGTTCAGAGTCATTTTTATGAATCCATATAAAAGCAGTATAATATCCTCTATAAAGGTTTGATGCTCCAAGAAAATGTTGGTGTGTGAATAATATTTTATCCATCGGTTCTAACTCTTTCGAGAAGGTAGAAGGGCAATCAATCCAGATTCTCTTATTATCTATTTCAATACTATAAGCAGAATGTTCAAGTCCTAAAGAAGGATATGAATTTAAGCGGAATACTTTATCGTTAACTCTTGAGCTCACAATTTTATGCATTTGCGAACACTCTTCGGCGGTTATAAAATTTTCATTAGAAGCGCCACAGAAAGGACAAAATTGAAAGTAGTGCCCTATCATATTATAACCACATTTTTTACATACATATTGTCTTTGAGGGTCTGTCATTTCACTTGATTTGTCTGAGATTATCTAAATATTAATATAACTTCTTTTGGATTATTTCTTAATGAATATATTAAAATTTTTTTAATATATTAAATTGGTAAAATTATGAATATTAACGTTTCTGAAGAAGATTCGAAATACATGTATGACTTTGTACAAAACGTTATTGACAAAATTGGACCAAGAATGTCATGTAGTTCACAAGAAGTAGAAGCTGCAGAGTTTATCAAGAGTGAGCTTAAAAAATCCTGTGATGAGGTTTCAGTGGAGAAGTTTACATGTCATCCAAAAGCATTTTTGGGATGGATTAAACTGGATATGTTTATGATTGTAATTTCGATTCTCCTTTATTTTATTAGTCAAATATTTACAGAACAATTCTGGTTATTAATTATAGCTACAATATCTTTTCTTTTAGTATTATTACCGTTTTTAATTATGTGGGAAGAATTTTTTAATTACAGAGAGTTTATTGAGCCAATTTTTCGTAAAAAAACCTCGCAAAATGTCATTGGTAATTTTAAATCAGAAGGAGATTTAAAGAGAATTATTATTTTTTCAAGCCATATGGATACCGCCGTTGAATTCAAATTGATGAAATTTTTAGGATGGAAATTTATACCAATAGCATTTGGAGTAATCTTTCTCATGCTCTTGTGGTTGGCTCTTTCATTTTTAAATTTAGTTTTTATATTGATTGGATTCATTAGCCTGAAAGCTATTTTTCTGAATATTATGATTTGGGTTCTTATCATTGGAAGTCCCTTTATTATTCTTCTATATTTTTTTGTACCATTGGGAGAGAAGGGGAATGTGGTACCAGGTGCCACAGATAATTTAAGTAGTTGCTCAGTTATTCAAGGATTAGGACGATATCTAAAAAGAAATAAAGAAATTATCCCACCTAACACGGAGATAAGATTGATTAGTTTTGGATGTGAAGAAGTAGGTTTGAGAGGATCATATCG
>CAYNEU010000134.1:0-6513 GCA_964396275.1 uncultured archaeon
CCTCTCATTAGTTCCTACAGATATTATTGAAGCTAATCCAAGATTTTTAACTAAACCGCAATTTGGACCCTCAGGAGTTTCCGCGGGACAAATTTTCCCCCATTGAGTTGGATGCAAATCTCTAGCTTCAAAATGTGGTTGACTACGGCTGAGAGGTGATATAACTCTTCTCAAGTGGCTTAATGTGCCAACATGATTGGTTCTATTTAAAAGTTGGCTAACACCTGCTTTACCACCGACCCAATTACCCGTAGCTAATGCATGTCTAATCCTTTCTGTAATCACATCTGCCCTTACCGCAGTTTTTATATTCGGAGCTCTACCTCGGACAGCAGTCCTTTCTAATTGATATTTAATATCTTTAACAAGATTTAAAAAAGCTACCCTAAATAATGATGTGAATAGTTCACCAGCTAATTTTAACCTTTTGTTAGCATAATGATCTTTATCATCTGGTTCTCTTAAACTTAAAGCGAGTTCCATTACTTTTTGCGCCATCTGTCCTAAATAGTAAGCTTTTTTAATTCTATCTCCTTCATCATTTCCGATATGGGGTAAGAGGTATCTGTCTAAAACCTGTAAAGCTCTTCTAATACGATAATCTTTCGTTTGTCCAATAGCAACTCTTTTTCCTATATAATCAAGCGCATTATGTTGTGATTTTTCTGGATCTTTTAATACTTGTATCTCAGAAGCGACGTCTATTACAGGAATTAATTCTTTCTGGATTTCATCATTTTCTGAAATAGCTTCAAATATCTCTCTGTCTGAATGTAATCCTAACGAACGCATTAATATTGCTAAAGGTATTTTTCCTGGAACTGATGGAAATGATACTCTAAGATTGCCATCTTTTTTTCGTTCAATTGTTACAGGAGCTCTAAAACCACTTCTTGTCGAAAAAACTTTCGCTTGATGAGTTGCACTAGAACTTCTACTAGCCTCTTCAGCAAGTATCCTATTCGGAGCAAGATCTTCCTGTGTAACGAGAACCCGCTCAGTTCCATTTATTATGAAGTACCCGCCAGGATCTAACGGATCTTCACCTCTATTAATCAATTCTTGTTCAGATAAGCTTTCTAAAGGACATCGACAGCTTTTAAGCATTATTGGAATCTTTCCAATATATATATCTAAAGTTTCTTCAGCTTCTTCTCTCTGGGTTCGTTCATCAATAGTTATAGGGGTCATCTCTAAAGTAATATCTGCAGCATAGCTTAATTCTCTAATTCTTGCTTCTATTGGAGTAATCTCCATCGTAGCTCCATCCGCTTCTCTTACTTTTGGCACTCCAACTTTAATTTTACCAAATTTAATTTTAAATCCTGGTATATCGGGAATGACTTCCCCCGATTCATCAACAATCGTCTGCATTTCATATTCAATAAAGTTATTGTATGAGTCTAAATGTTGACGAACTAAACCCTTTTCATCAAATAAACTTTTTAAGATAATCCATTTATCTTCATTTGTTAATTTTTCAGAACTCAAAATTCATTAAACCATATATATGTTATTTTTCATAAAAAAACGATATTAAGCTTTTTCCTTTTTAACATATCGATAATAATCTATAGATTTTACTGTAGTATTAGAGTCACGAATTATTTTTACAATATCTCCTTCTTTTGCTCCGATAGCGATCGCAACTGGATCTTTTTCAAACATTTGTGGTAAATCAGTTATATCAATCCGATATTTTTCTAAAAGATGTTGCGATTCTTCTTTAGTTAAGAGCAAATGTTTAGGGACAAATTTATGGAGCAAAACATCTATCTGTTTCTTTTTAGTCAAGGAAAAATCCTCTCTTTTTACGAATTATAAATAATGAAGTGATGCTATTCTAAAAAATTTTTCCATTTTTTCATCATTTTTCTTATAATAAACGAGTTTCTATTAAATTATAATTAATCAAAACAATTAAAAACCCAATATCCACTTCTTTTGCATAAAATCTCAATATTTTCATTCGGAAAAGCATCTTTAAAATATTTTAAAATGTAAGCTGCCCCCATTTTTTTCTTAATCACAAATTGAAAATACCCATTTGGTTTTAAACTGTTGCGAATTTTAGATAACAAATCTAAAAAATCTCTTCTTCCTTGACGTAGAGGAGGATTCATATAAATTCCATCAAATCTTAAATTTTTGGTTTTAATTGGGTTAAAATAATTTCCAGATAAAGCAATTATATTTTTCCTTTCCCTTGGAAGGTTTATTTTAATATTTTCTTTTGCACACCAAATAGCTCGTCTATTAATATCTAATAGATAAACAGAGCTTTGAGGATTCTCATAAGCTAAAACAATTCCTATTGGTCCATACCCACATCCCAAATCAAGTAAAATACTAGATTCTTTTGGGATATACATATGTTCAATAAGAACTTTAGTACCTAAGTCGAGCTTTTTAAATGAAAAAACCCCTGTGATGGTTTTAAAAATATAAAGGTGTTTTCTTAAACTTTCTGATATAGTATAAATTTTCACATTAACGTCGGGAATTCTGCTATAATAATGGGTTTTATTATTATCCATAGTATAAAAATTAGTATTGTTTAAATCTATTATTTTTTCTCATTCCAACGTGGATAGGTTCCTCTTTCCATGAAAACTTTATTAGTTTTTACGAGGATTCCTGATTTCGCTTTATATATTTGAAGTGCATCTTTTAAAGTTATACCAAACCCAATTAACTCTTTTTTTAAACTCATAAATGCAACTAACATATTGGTTTTTATCCTAGCATCAATATAACATATACCAGCAGATGCTAAATCTGCTCCATGACATAAAGCATCTATTGCTGTATCTCTAACATAAATCTTAGGTAGATGAGAAACCATTTTCTCCATTGGGAATATTAGTTTCTTCAAATAATAATTATTTCCCTCTATTTGATAAATTGTAAACGCATCTTTTAAATTTTGTAGCGTTATTAGATTATCACTTTCTTTAAAATTACCTACTCTTGTTCTTCTTAACTCAAGCATATGAGCACCAGAACATAGAGCTTCTCCTAAATCAAAACAAAATTTCCTCACATAAGTTCCTGCTTCACATCCAATACGAAATAATATATGATTATTGTTAACTTCAATAACTTCGCTATAATAAATCTCTCTTACCCGTAATTTTCTCACAACGGAAGATTTTAATGGAGGCCTTTGATAGATTTTTCCTGTAAATAATTCAAATATTTTCTCTATTTTTTTTCTTTTTTCTGGAGTGTGTAAATACATCACTCCTATATATTCCTTACCGGCGTTTAATAATGCTGATAACACTCGTGTTGCTTTTCCAAGAGCACATGGTAATATACCGGTAACTTTTGGATCAAGAGTTCCCCCATGACCTGCATTTGAAATACCCAAAATTTTACGAACCCATGAAACTACTTCATGGCTAGTTGGACCACTTGGTTTATCAAGATTTATTACTCCATATTGTAAAAGTAATTCAATACTTCTCTTTTCAGGCTCAATGCCATAATTTGGGTCAGAATTATCTTGAGATTTTACTAAAAGTTGTTCAGGTTCATCAGAGGGTAATTTAAATTCTAAATTTTCCATGCTAAATAATAGTGAAAGGAATAATTAATTAATTATAAACTTAAAGATCTCATAAATTTTTCTTAATAAAATTTCTTTAAATGATAATCAACTATTAATATATTAGTTGAAAATAGCGGGCTATAGGGGAATTGAACCCCCGACCTTTCTTTTTAAGGGAGATATACCCTTAAATGTCAGGTTAAAAGCCTGCTGCGCTACCTGCCTGCGCCAATAGCCCTTAAAGAATTTTTTTTATGTGTAGACGTAAATTGCATAAGAATAAATCCATTATAATATAAAAATTTTATTTAAATGAGTTTCTTTCCTTCAATTTTTAAATAGGATATTAAAAGCTATAAAATCTCAAGCCCTTTTGTTGAAATGCTCAAAACCATGACTCTTTATTTCTTTTTTTTCACCCTCTTTAACAATATATATATTTTCTCCATATAATGCTTTTCCAATTTTAAAAATCTTTCCATATTTAGATTGAATTTCTTGTTGAGCTGTGTTAAAATCTGAAGGATCAATAGTAAATAAGTGAATAAATTCTTCACCTCCATCTAAAACTAAATCTTCTAAGGAAACATTGAATTCATTGGAATATTTAATCGCTTCTGTATCAATCAAATCTTCATTAAAGTAGATTTCAAAACCTAAATTAGGATTTGATAACATTAAATCTTGTAAAGATTTAGATAACCCGTCTGAGGAATCTATACTTGAAGTTGCTAAATTTCTTTCTGATAATATGAACGCTTCACTTCCGGTGATTTTAGGCTCTAATACGCTCATAATAGATCTTTCGTAATTTGGAAACTCATTAAGACCACCTCTTTTGTTTAAAAGAATGTCAAAACCTACTCCGGTTAAGCCAAATTTATTATTAGCTATTAAGATATCACCTATATTTATCCCCTTCCTATAAATCATTGCTGAAGGATTTTTAAAACCAAATACAGTTGGATTTATTATTAATTCTTTTGTTTCATTAACGTCTCCCCCAATATAATCCAGATTAAATTTAATACTATAATCAATAATCCCATTTAACAATTCAATAAACTCATATTTTTTCAATTCCCTTGGAAGGCCAAAAGATATAATTAAACCACTTGGTCTAACGCCTTTAACCAATAAATCACTCACATTCATTAATACAGATTTCCTACCGACCTGATAGAAATTCATTTGAGGTGGGATATCTGTTGTGGAAACTAACATATCAGAATTTAACACAATATTTCTATTTGAATATTGGTTTTTAAATTCAAAAAAAAAAGAATCATCTCTTAAAAGTTCTTTTCCGGTTTTTTTCAAAACCAATTCTTCTATAAGCTTTATTATTTTTATTTCTCCTAAATTTCCTACCTGAAGATTATTCGTCATTAAATAAAATTTAAAATTTTATTACAATTATAATTTTTGAAGAAACTCGTATTTTTAAAATTTCTGCCTCTGTGGCTTAGCAGGTATAGCAACATTAAAAATCACTCTGAAGAAAATGCTAAAGATTCGTAATCTGTAGGTCGGGGGTTCAATTCCCCCCAGAGGCTTTCATCATACTTCTTCAGTAAAAACAAAACGTTTAATCATTTGTAAAGCGAGCATGTTAAATGCATCATTTATATTTTCCCCCGTTTTGGCCGACGTTTCAATATATGAAAGGTTCAATTTTTTCGCGATTTCCTCTCCTTGTTCAAGCGATACAACACGTTGATCTTCTAGATCTATCTTATTTCCCACTAAGATTAGTGAAATTTTTGTAGAAACCTCCTTAATTTCATTGAACCAATTCTCTAATTTATCAAAGGTTTCTTTACGAGTTACATCGAATACTAAGATACCTGCTTCGGCATTACTTAGATATGTTTGCCTTACGCGTTTAAATTGCGCTTGTCCCGCTAAATCCCAGATGACAAAACGTACTTTTGATTCTAAACCTTGAAAATTGCACTCTTTTTTCATTATGGATGTTCCAATTGTGGATTTATAATCAGTCTGAAATGCATCCTCAACAAATCTATGGACCATACTTGTTTTTCCTACACCACCTTCACCGCCAAGGATTAACTTGAACGCATATTCTCCTGATTGTATCTTGATTTGCTGTAGTTTGTCAATTTTTCTTTCAATCTTTGGAGTATCTCTTTCTGTAAATAATTTAGGAATTACAGGACTTACAGTTCTTCCATCAAATATTCTGGAAATTTTTTCTGCAGCTAAATATGCATATGGAAAAACAGGATCTACCATGGCAATAGAATTTAAAACTGTTACAAAAATAGCTTCGGGACCAGCTTCGCAAAAAATAAATCTTTGCTCTTCTGTATCGAAAGTCCCCGTTCCAAAAGATCCAGAACTAAATTCCTCTGTAATTCTGGTTAAAACAGGTTCTACTAAAGCACTCACCCCACCAATTACATCTTCTTCTATATCTTGATCTGATGATCCTTTTAATGCAGACATTACTAAACCTTCTCTATTTACAATGAGAGCAGTGATTAAGTTCTCTCCAACTTCTTGCTTATACCATTTTAGAAGCGCTTCAAGTTTATCTCGATCGACTGACATGAATCCGATACCCTTTATACTTTGTTTTCAAATGTATTATAAATAAACTAAAACATATTATTTAATATAATAGATTTGTTATTAAAATTTATAGAATACGATAAAAATCAAAGAATTTGGAATTTAAAATTATAGTTTCTAAAAATAAAATGTACCTACCATTAATTCATTTTAAAGCAGATCAAATACCATTTTCCTTTTTGAGGATTGGAAATTAGAGTCTTATTTTTTATTTTGATTTATTAATTAAAGATAATAAGGGAATAAAATATTAAAAATTAAATTCATTATCTTTGATCAAATCCTCAACGGGAAATATAATAACAAAAAAAGAAATTTATCATCGCAGGAGTTGCCAAGCCTGGTCTACGGCGCTAGAATATTGC
>CAYNEU010000135.1:0-5021 GCA_964396275.1 uncultured archaeon
ACAAATAACTCAGATTTATAATGATTTTCAAGAGGTTATTGATAAAAAAAATATATTAGGTATTTTATTATACGGATCAGTAGTAAGAGATACAGAAACCAAAAAAAGTGATATAGATATTTGTGTTGTGGCTCATAATGAAGATAAGCATCAACTATTATCTTTTATTTTACAAAATATTAATGTGAATTTAAAAAAATATGATGTAAGGTTATTTTCTGAACTACCATTATACATAAAAATTCATATTATTGAAAAAGGTATTTTGATTTACTCACCAGATAAACTCGATTTGTATGAATACTTCTTCCCTTACCGAAAACTATGGGCAGATCAAAAACATCGGCAGGAAATCTCAAAAGAAGAGCTTTTGTCACTTTAAAAAAAATCAAATTAAAAATAATTATCTTTTATTTGAAAAAAATTAGATTAAGCAGCTTCCATCGATTTTCCTGAAAGTTTCTTGTAATGATTGAGTACTGCTTGTCGAGCTGCGTATACAAAGGCTCTCTTAACGTTTATTCCTTGGATAGCTATTGTTTCGTAAACAAGCACGTGATTTAGTTTAGCAGTATCGAGAGCCTGACGTATTTTAGCTATTTCTACAATATCCTCTAGGTCTCGTTTATTTGCAAGTACAACTGTGGGTACTTCCGGAGGATCAAATGCTTTTTGTGGTATCAATTTATCACCATAAAATCGGAGCAGCTCCTTTAAACTCCAGATATTCTCTCCCCATTGATCTATTAAAGAATCCCATGTAAATATAACTGCATCTGTACCCTTGAGAACAGTTTGGCGTTGAAATTTGTGACGTCTTTGGCCTGCGACCGTATAAACTTGAAATACTACATTTGAAACCCTTGCTACAACCCTATCAAAAAATAATGTTCGACCAGTAGGATCTTGAATTTGTTGCATATCCCCCGTGGCAAGACCTTCTCGTTTATAGACCCAATCTAGCGCAGTGGTCTTTCCACCTAAACTTGGGCCATAAAAACAAATTTTAAAGACAAGAGTCCCATCTCCCCGACGACTTGGCAAATATATCAATCCTCGTTATTAAAAAATATAAAATTATAAATTAAATGTTATTAATTCTATAAAACTCTTGTAATATAAAAATTTGCAAAAGAAAAGTTTTGCTATTTTTAAGTATTGAAAGGATTGTTTGTATATGTATTTACATCTAATATCCAAATATCATGTGGAAAGAGGAAAATTTGTGTAAATTATAAGTCTCAATAAAAAGGATTATGATAATTCTTCTTCTCTTTTTTATATAATGTTCTTAATTTGATTTCTTTATCAATTAATCCCTCTATATTGCATAAATATTCATATTCATCTTTTAAACACAGAGTTATAGCAACTCCTTTTTTACTCATTCGTGAAGTACGCCCTATGCGATGAACATAATTATCGGGAAACTTTGGTACATCATAATTAAACACATGCGAAATATTATCAATATCGAGACCTCTAGCTGCTACATCAGTAGCAATGAGTAAATTAATTTTATGTGTTCTAAATTCCTCTAATATTTTTTCTCTCTGAAATTGTGATAAATCTCCTGAAATTATGCCTACTCTGAAATTTGTCCCTTTATATGATTTCAATCTCTTTTCTAACCATGCTGCTGTTTTCTTTGTATTTACAAATACTAACGCATGGTTTGGTCTTTCAATCTTTAAAATTTGAGTAAAGGTTTTGAATTTCTCTTCAAATCTTTCAACTAAATAATAGACTTGAGTTGTATTTCCAACAGTTAAACTGTCTCGACTTAAATTTAAAAATTCAAATTTATTCTTAGTATATTTTTGGACCAACTTTCTCATATCAGAATCTAAAGTTGCTGAAAAAAGCATAAACTGGTATTCTGTTCGAATATTACTAAGAATGTATTTCACATCTGGAGCAAAACCCATGTCCCAAAGTCTGTCACCTTCATCTAAAATTACAAACCGAATATTTTTGAATGAGAGTTCCCTTCTTTTAAAAAGATCGATAATTCTGCCAGGTGTTCCTACAATAATATTAACACCATTCTTCAATTTGGTGATTTGATTATTTATAGAAACACCCCCATATATAGTCATCGATTTAACTCTCGGATTCTTTAAATCCTTAATAACACTATTTATTTGCTTAGCAAGCTCTCTTGTTGGAACTAAAATTAATGCTTCATTATTGACATACTTTAACTGTTCAACAATAGGGAGAATAAAAGCGAGTGTTTTGCCACTCCCAGTTTGAGATTGTGCCATTAAATGGTTTCCGTCTAAAACAAGTGGAATTGCTTTTTTCTGGACAGCTGTAGGTTTAAAAATATTTAATTTTTTTAAAGCACTATTATTTTTTTCACTAATACCTAACTCTATAAAACTCAATTTTAACTTTCACTACTACGTTTACTTTTTCACACATTATCATATTAGATAAATTAATTAAGAAAGATAAAGTTATGTAAAAAAATAAAAACAAATTTATTTAAGAAAAACTTGCTCTGTCAATTTTTATATTTTTATTAATTTTTAGATTAATGTTATTTTAACTTTTTCAGAGACAATAGTGTTAACAAAGACTTCTGAATCAATGACATCTTTATTTTACTCAAATTAGGGTAATAAAAGGACGAGAGTAGAAAACTAGTTTCTAAAAAAATATAATTTAATTTATAGGAAGAATTTTCTGTAAATCGAAAAAGAGTTTTTTTTTGGTGAAAAGATTTATAAACATCAGTCAGATTTTTTTTATTGAACCTTTTTAAAAATGTTTGATAGGAGGGTGATCAACTGAGTAGAAAAGAACCAACTTGGTTTGGCATAGGATTAAGTAAAAAACAAGCAACAAATGTATTTATTTTATCTTTAGTAGGCATATTTTTGGTATCGATGATTTTATTACCCTTAATTTTTTCATTCATTACGTCAGTGAGATCTGCCATTTTGTATGGAGATTTTGAAATGTGGATTGAATATTATATGTTTTATATGTTGCCTTATTTGTGTATCCTAATTACCATTTTAATTATTACAATCTACTCCCTTATAAAAAGTAGAAAGATAGCAATTTTTTATTCAGAGGTAATAGACACGCAAAAGTCTGAATCAAGAGTACTTTCGTTCTGCTCAAACTGTGGCAATAAAAAAATGGGAGAAGAAAAATTTTGTAAAATCTGTGGAGCGGAACTGAAATAACTTCTAATCATAAATGCTAAGTAAATGAATTAGATAATTTTTAAATTATTTGTTCAGTCAATTCCTTTATTTTGGTTAATTTTTGATTTAAGATTAACTTTACTTTCTCAGAAGTTATGTTTGGATTGTTCATAACTAAATCATAGACTAATAACTCACATTTCTTGCCTGTTTTCGCTAATTTTTGATGCACAGTATTATTTTTATCATAAATGGGAATTGGAAACATAAATGGTCTTTTATGAATATGCCTTGAACTTTTTATTAATTTTATATTTTTTGATAAAGTTGGATCGTTCAGTATTGCTGATAAGTAATAAGCTTCATTCTCTGAAGTAGTGGAATAATAATAATTTTCAGATCCAATAATAATTTTTTGTTTCTCATTATTTACGACAGCAGCTTTCAAATTTGATCCACTCGCGTTGTACACAACAATATATGACTTATTATTTATCTGTTTCTTAAGCTTATTCCAATAATTTAAATTTGCAAATAATGTGTTAATTCTACTAGTTTTCTTCTTATTTTTTTTATAAATTTCATTCATTTCTTCATAAAACTTCAGGGCTTTGGGATAATTCTGTAAAAAATCTAAATCTAAATCAAATAGTTCGTTAATGGGAAGAAATACATTTCTCTTACGTTTTATAAAGAAAGGAATAAGATCCATATTTAGAAATGTTTTAAATTGAAATCTTTTTTCAATCTCTTTTTCTTTAAAGTGGAATTTCCATTGCGTTTTTGCACGTGAAGAAACGTCTGAATCAGATGTAATTATTAAGTCACCGTTTGTTTTCTGTTTTCTTTCAAAAAATATTAAGGTTCTAGGGACTAATGTAGCACCTTGAAAGAATTTATCTTTATAAGAACTATTTTCTAATGTATTTAAGGTTTTTAACTCTTCAATAGGCAATAATAGTTTAGCACCATCTTTTTCGATTTTTAAACTTGAATATAATTTTTCTTCTCTTAATTCTAAGCTATCATTAAATAATTTTGTTTTTATAGGATATTTTTCATCAATTAAAAAATTATTATTTTTTCCTACAAACTCTGCTTTCAAGCATATATGATTTACATTAAAAAAGTAATGTTTTGGAAAATCCCAAATTTCTAAATTTCTGTTAAAAATAGAAAAAGCTCTAAATTTATAGCAATGGTCTCCGTCAATTACACTTCTTGGCATTACAAAAAATACTTTCGCATTTTTTTTTAAAAAATTTGAAGGGATTGCATAAAAAAAGATTGCAGCTAACTCAATATGGGTGATATATTGACTTGGTGGCTTTATCCCTAAAGTTTCTGATAAATCTCGAATTTTAATTTGATACGCCTTTAATTGTAGATCCTTATAAGTCAACCAAGGTGGATTTCCAATTACTAAATCGAATGAATTACTCATATTTTTGAAATTAATATCAGTTTCCTTATCATATAACTCAGGAAACAAAGAATCAATAAGAAAAATGTTAAGTTCCGGGATTTTAAGATTTTTTGCATTAAAAAATTCAAAGATTAATAAAAGAATATTTGTTTTTGTCGTCATAATAGCCAAAGGATTAATATCAAAACCATATACCTCTGAGATTGCTTTAAACTTTAAGGCTACGGATTCAGAAGAATCTAGAATTTTAAGTAAGATGTTGATTAAAAAATTTCCCGAACCACATGAAGGGTCTAATGTTTTTGAACTAATTATGTAAACTTCATTAATCATTTTCTGAACAAGTTTTGAAGGAGTATAGAATTCCCCTATCTTATGTCTAATATCTGGAAGAAATATTTCTTGGTATATATCACTGAAAATGTCTTGTTTTG
>CAYNEU010000136.1:0-2522 GCA_964396275.1 uncultured archaeon
TGTTAGTAATTTCTAGAATAGCGTGTGGTGCCGGGTTAGGATGTGTTTTACCCGTTGGGTATTCGATAATTTCAGATGCAATACCTCCAGAGGAAAGATCAGGTTGGTTTGGAACCTTAGCAATCTTAAGCTCAATATCTAACGGAGCTGGACAAGGGTTATCTTCTTTTCTGGGACCAATTTTTACATGGCGATTTCCTTTCATTTTACTTTCTGTAATAAGTGTGATTGTAGTGATTATTCTCTTTTTTGTTAAGATCCCTCAACGTGGAGCAAGTGAAGATGAGCTATTAGAGCTAATTGAATTAGATTTAGAATATAGTTATCGAATTTCGAGAGAGGATTTAAAAACAATTATTCAGAAAAAGTCAAATCGTTATTTAATAATTCAAGGTTTCTTCACTGTTATCCCTGGTACTGTATTAGTCTATTTTACGACTTCGATGTTAATGCTCCAATTTTTTTATCAAATTCCTACGGAAATTAAGCTTCAAACAGCAACTATTTTTGCGGGTATGATTGGTATCGGATATATACTTGGAAATAGTGTTTTTGCTCGTTTAGGAGATACATTGTTTCGTCGAAATAAAAAAAACCGAGCCAGATTAGCCACTTTATGTCTGATTTTTTCAATACCCTTTGCTATTGTAATGCTCCTTTCATTACAACCTATTAATCCAGCTAGCTTGAATATCATATATCCTAGCCCCATTCCAACTAACGAGCTTTTTATTTACATTTTACGCACTATTGGTGAAATATTTGTAGTATATCCTACATATATTATTTTCTTTATTTTTGCTTTAATGGCTTCAATGTTAGGCGCTGGACCTGTAGCAAATAAAAACGCAATAATGATAGATGTTAATATGCCAGAACATAAAGGTACAGCTGCTTCGTTTTTTAAACTATCAGAGCAATTGAGTAAAGGAGTGACACTATTAGTATCATATACCCTTATTTCCATTTTTGGAAGTATATTTAATATGATATTTGTTAGCATATTCTTTTGGGTCCCCGCAGCTATTTATTGGTTATTAGCAAGCAGAAACGTTGAAGAAGATATGGCGTATAAATCGAGAATTTTATCAGAAAGAAAACAAGTGAGTTTAATTGATTATATTTTCGAATTAGAAATCCAAATGGATAGGGCGATTCAAAAAGTTCAAGACTCTAAATATTATATCCGAAAAGATCAAGATAGATTTGATCAATTACTTGATGATGCTTTAATAATATATAAATTCTGTGAGCGTGAAGGCACTTCAAGGAGTATAACAAATATAGAAAAAAAAGCACATATTATGTACTTAAGAGTATTATTATTAAGACAAGACACTGATAAGATTTTTAGAGCATTAGCAGATCAAGATTTAAATCCTAAAGAGAAAAATAACCTAAATAATGAATTAAGGCAAATCTATTATAGAATAAACGATTGGGAAAAAAGCACATTTGGGAAGATCCAAACATATTATGAAGACGCATACTTAAAAATAGTTGAAGCACGATTAAACCAGAGAATAGACTTAATAAAAGGATTAAGTAAGATCTCAGAGGCAATTAAGACTTATGAACGAGTGAAATATTTATTAAATGAAAGACTTGAAATAAGTAATGAAAAACACGATTTTTCTGGAGAAGAAACAATAGTACTTGATAGAGAAAAGGAATTATTTGATAAATGCTCCAAATCTTTAAATGCCACAATTAAGTTAAAAAAGGAAATTGAATATGCTATCGATCAATTGGAAGAAAAAGGTATCGATAGAGAGGATTTAAGAAAAATTTCGGATCTTGCTCAAGAGTATAAAGTAGATCTTAGTGATGTTATAGTTGATACGTTTAAACAAGAGGATGAAACCAAAAATGCACTTATTGAGACCTTAGAAACTATTGATCATATTTTTCATCAATATGAAGAATGGAAAGAAGTAGACCTTAAGGTTTTTTAAACCCAATTAGTTATTTAGCTCACATTTTAATAATTCATTCATTTCGAGCTTTTCATGTTCAGAAAGATCATGTGTAGATTTACCCTTATTATACGAATAATCGGGAGACTCTGGATTAAAACATAAATTCACTAATAAAAGCAAACAATTTCTGACTCGTATTGCATTTGATATTTCTTTATCTAGTCCCTGCATTAATTTGATTAGAGCTTGATATCTCTTTATCTCACTGTTCTCACAGATTTCCAATATTTTGTCTACACAATCAGCCATTTTAAGTATAAAATCCCTTAATTCTAGTACATTTTTTATTAGTTATACATTGCTTAAGCAGATACATAATGTATCCCATATTTAATTCTATTGATTGTCTCTTTTTTCCTAAGAAAAAAAGGTATATTACAGTTCTATTATGCTAAAAAGGATCTCTCATTTCCACAAATAATAATCCCATTCTCTTAGGGAATATTCCAATTTGATCTCCATTTTTTACTTCTTTTTCCAATCCAGAATATTTACAATTAACAAAAACATGACTGATTTCTTTCTCTTTTATACTAAATTTAT
>CAYNEU010000137.1:0-4792 GCA_964396275.1 uncultured archaeon
TTATAAAATCTTGGTAATGAAAAATTGATTGAATAAAACTTATTTTATTAAAAAAAGTTTCAGTAAAAATGTAAACAAATTCAAATCATTCAAAAGGTTAAAATTTGATAATAAATAATCAAAAATATTTTCTTCAATGAAATATTTTAAACTTGAGTAATACCCTTCTACACTTTTAAGTATTTCGACAATTCGCCTAATTAGATTTATAATTTGTTTTTCTACAAGGTACATATCACTATTCATTGGATTGATGCCAATAATATTGAATCCTATTGTTCGTTCAAAAGTTATATTGCTCAATTCAGGATTTTTCTTTACTATTTCCAGATTTGAATAGGTTTTAAACATTTCTTCAATTCTTTCATAAATAATATGTTTTTTCTCATCGGGCAAATGACCCTCTATTACATTGATGACTAAATTTAATATTTGTTGAAAGATTCCTAGAATGTCAAAAAATTCAGCAACAGTGGTGATACGTTCTGCTTGTTTCCACTGTATATAATATTCATCAATAACTTGTTCAAAGGGTTGATATATGTCAACATTCCCAGCCCATTTACCTTTCCAGCGGTTTTTTTCATTCGCATATTGCTGAATAAATGTATACCTTATCACATCTAAGCGAGCTCTCAACATATCACTAGTTACGTCTTTAGAATCTGCTGCTATAAACAACAAATTTGTTTCCTTATCACTTATATAGACCCATCTAAGGCCTCCCATTTCAATTGAATCTATTCCTTGTTTAAACTCAACAATAGTGAACTGATTTAGTGCAGTAAGGAGTCCCGATACTAAATCTTCATTTACAAGAAAGTCCATATAAGGTTTATAAACTAAGGTAATTCCTGAGTCTCCTTCCATAATCCAGATATTCATTATTCAACCCTATTTTTTCAAATTACACCAATAAATGTTAATCCTTTATATTAATTAATATCTTATATATTAAATTTATAATAAATCATCTAAAGAATGTATTTTTAACCATCGGTCTAAATTTCGCAACATATTTGTAATTTTAGTTCTCAATGCGAGTTCTGCTGCGCTTTTTCCGATTAAACCAAGAAAATCACTACTCAGCTCAAAATTGTTTATAAAAACTCCAATTTTTGATTTATTATTCGAAATTGCCTTTACCCGTATGTGTCCCTCTAATTCTCTGACATCCTTATTGTTTCGAACATTTAATTCGATTAACCGTCCTTTTCCTCCTTCCTGTTCACCTTTGTCTTGTAAAACTAATTCGCCTTCCATCTCAATTTTAATATTGATAATCTCATCTGTAATCTTAGTATATAATATATTAGGGGCAATAAACTCTGCATCCATTTTTTTAGCAGGATTAACAGTAAGCCAAAACGCTGGTTTATAAACAGCTTTTATAAATGAATCTTTATTGCAGTTTTCTATTTCCACAACTTTTGAAATTATGTTATTTGACACAGAAAATCTAATTTTAATTTGTTTATAATAGATATAATGATGAATGCTTTTTAGCTTTTTGAAATTTTAATACTTAGATGATGGCTCAGTCTTCCTCAATTTTATCATAGTGGAATCATTTTAAATATATTTTTCATCATAGCCAATATCGATCTGCTATTATAAATATAGACGATTAAGGAGTTCGAAATAACTTACTTTCTTCTATATCATTTTCTTCTTTACAATGAGGACATATCCAGATTTTATTATTCTTCTTAACGGAATTAATACAATCATGACAAATAGCGATATCACATATACAATAATGAGTATTTTCCATATTATTAGCACAACTTTTACCACAGCTAAAACAAACAGGAGGCGTTCTTTCTGACATTTTTTTTGTTCTATTTTTTTTATTCTTTATTATACTTTTAATTTTAAGTATTATATTATTTTAATTATTAAATATAGGTTTTTTATGAATTATGGATAAGACAAGATCGGCAATTCGATTACTAGCTTTATTCAGTATTTATTTTATTTATAAAGCAATTATGGGCGCAATTGAATATAATAAGAACGAAATTATTTTATGGTCATTAATTACAATATTATATATCGTATCGCTTATTATCTTGTATTTTGTTGTTAAGAGATGGGAGACAGAGAATAACATATAACAATCATTTCTTTTTTTTAAGAAAATCGGGAATCATTCCATCAATTCCGAGACTCTTTAGTACTGTATCTCTAATATTCATCTGTATAGTTAAATCTGACATTTTTTTCATAGAATCCTCTAATGCCTTAGAAAAAATTTCACTTGCCTCTCTAATCGTTTGAGATGTTAACTGTAAAGATTCCCTTATAGCTTTATTTGTTTCATGCAATTCTTCTGTTAATTTTTCCATGCTATTTCGCATTTCAGAAAGTTCATTTTTTAATTCTTTAATTCCTGCCATTTTTCTTTTTAACCTTGTTGTTAAGCTAAATAAATAATTAATATTTATTAAAATTATTAACTAATACCGAAAATAAGCTTAATTTAAAATTGAAAATTAAAATAAAAATAGAGTTACCTACCAATCGAATTTAAGAAGAGTTTTTATGGTGATATATGTTTCCAAGTGAGTTTTAATCTTTTTTTATTTAAATAAATTAAAGTGATTTTTACTTTTTATTTTTTCTTTAAATATGTCTAAAGAATTCATATTTAATGGTTCTAAAAAAGCATAAACTCTTGTGGATTACTGGATTATTTGTGGGTTTTTTAGTCCTTACATCACTTACACACTCGAATAATAACGATACATCTAAAGAGACTTCCGAATCCTTTTTAACCTCTTTTACAAATAATTTTGATATTGTACATGAAATAGTAAATTCAAAATTAGACAATTATAATTCTTTAGGATATTTCCCTCAAATATACCAACCCTCATTACAAGCTACGTATTATGCTCTTTCGATATTAGATGAGATTGGGACGTTATCGGATATAAACCAAACTAGAATACTTAACTATATTATGAGTTGTTATAACCAAAGCTCATATACCTTTACAGACGATTACTCACAAAGGTATCTAGATATGAATATTTCCAAGACATATTATCCATACTCATCGCTTCTAGAAGTAAATTGCTATGCGATTTTATCACTTGACATTATAAATAGTCTAATTCTGATTGATGTTCAAGAATCAATTGATTTCATCTGGGATTGCTACCAACCTACAACGAGTGGGTTTATTGGTAAACCATATAACTCTAATTTACCCGATTATTTTAAAGTATCCACTATGGATAATACTTATTTTGCCATCGTTACATTAGACCTTCTAATGAATGATTGGAATAACCACATTACTGAAAAAAATGAGCTGATTCAATATGTCCAAGATTTACAGTCAACTAATATCTTTTACTGGTACTTTGGGGGATTCGAAAATGATATGGATCTTACAATTGATACAATAGATCTATTTGAACCAAATCTTCTATCATCTTATTATTGTATCAAATCATTAGATATCTTTGGTGTAGTAGATGCAATTAATATAGATAATTTTCATCAGTATCTTGAGGGTTTATATGATCCGGCAACTTATAGTTTTCAGATGTCTCATTTCTTACTTGAGAATTATGGAAATATTGCAGGAACTTCTTTAGGGTTGACTCTTTCTGATTTAACATCTTATACTGGAATTGATAGAGCAAATATTGTCAACTTTATTCTTAATAACCGGAATAATAAAGGAATCTGGAATTATTCAACAGAATATGTCTATTGTGAATTAATTGACACGTTTCAAGTAATAAGATCATTGTCAGATTCAGGAGAGATCTCTCTTTTAACTGAGAATGATAAAAATATGATCTCAAATGCAATACGAAGTTTTACTAGTTATAAAGGATTTTCATTACTTTCGAAAGAGTATACCTCAATTAATCTTCTATTCACTATCATTAACTCTTTTGATCTATATAATAGGACTTCTGAATTAGATGATCAATATCTCTACTCTATTATTGAAAACTCATATGTATACAATTCTCTTTCAGATTGCGACGGATTTATTGCTGGAACAATTTTTGAAGATAGTTGGAGAAAATATCGTTCATTTCCTATTGAATATTATTGTTCAGGGGATCAAAATCATCTACAACAAGTAGAGCCTTCTTTAGTATCACATAAACACACCTATAATGCTTTGGAATCATTCAGATTGTTAGGGAAATTGAATAATTTTGCGGGAACTCATAATTTAACTAAATTGTTAGAATCAATTCTCGAGAGTCAATTTCTGAAAGTTGGGTATGATAATTATGGGGGATTTCTTCCATTTCTGAGTTTCTCTCTGGGTAGTTCAGAGTATCAAAATGAGAAAATTTTTATTGATTATTCATATTTCGTAATCGCTACTGTTGAATTACTTAGTGATTATTTAGGTTTAGGAGATATCACTTCTCTTGATTTTGATGTTTCTGCTCTCAGTAATTATATTCATAATAATATCTTTGAAGATGAAAATTTCCAATATTTTTCTCCTGGATATACCATGAATCCTGAAATACTCATAGAAAATACATTTTATGCAATTTATATCTTGAAAAGTATTGATTCTTTTGATTTGGATGAAATTAAGATAAAGAATTTTGTACTCAATCATATCAATTATTCAAATATAAAAAGCGTGTATTATACCTATAAACTCTCAAAACTTATAGAAGAAATTATACCCCTTGATTATGATCTCATTTATCAACTTATTGGAGATATTTACTCTGAAGAGTATAAAGAATATTACTTGACTAATGATAAAGACCAAATACATCAAGAAGTATTATTATGG
>CAYNEU010000138.1:0-7094 GCA_964396275.1 uncultured archaeon
ATCAGCTACTTGATCTTCATAATTCCAATAAAAATGATCTGCTCCGTGGATTATTTTTTTTCTTTTTGGATCATGATAAAAGCTATAATTCTCCTCAAATTTTTCATAAAAAGCAATCGTATCCTGATTACCTTGAATAAATAATTTTGGTTTGTTAGACTGAGAGAGATCCCTATATTTAGATCCTATAAAGTCAAAAGGAAATGATATAGCAACATAACCAATAATCTTATCTGAGTAATTAATTACTGAACACCCGATTGCAGCGCCGTAAGAATAACCACATATAATCAATCTCTCATAATTTTTATCCTTTATTAAAAAATCAATACAAGTTTTAACATCACTTAATTCACCTATTCCACTGGAGTGTTTTCCAGTTGATCTTCCAACACCTCTAAAATTAAATCTTAAACAAGGAACTGTGTTTTTAATTAATTTATTATAAACTCCGGACACGACATTATTATGCATATTGCCACCATATTGGGGATGAGGGTGACAAATTAGAACTACTGGATTCTTTTGATTGATTTTTGATTGAAAATACTCAGCTTCTAGGTCAATCTCATTATTTCTAATAGATAGTGATTCTTTTTCTACCATAATTTTAATTAATTTTTAAACTATAATAATAATACTATACAAGAATGTGAGAAATATGAGCTATAATAAGATTGTGATTGAGCAGAAAATTAGAGAGTTTTTACAGGAAGATTGCATGTTTATTGATGTGAGTTCTAAAGTTATTCCAGAGAATGCAAACTCTTCAGCAAAGATTTTAGTAAAAAGTGCTGGATATATTTCAGGATTAGAAGAATTAGAAATACTCTATAATTTTTTAAACATTTCCACAACTTTTAAAATAAAAGATGGAGCAGAAGTTAATAAAGGAGATATTATTGTAGATTTGAAAGGAAATACTAGAGGTATTCTGCTAGGAGAAAGAGTAGGTTTAAACCTAATTACTCATATGAGTGCAATCACTACTACTACGAGAAGATACGTTAAATTGATTAAAGATTCTGGAAAAAGAGTTAAGATCGCTTGTACTCGGAAGACAACTCCAGGCATTCGTATTTTTGAGAAGAAAGCGGCAGAACTAGGACAAGCAGATGTACATAGATTCTCTCTTGATGATATGGTATTATTAAAAGATACTCATTTAAGATACTACAATGGAAATATTGAAAAACTGTTAAAGGAAGCTAAGATGAGGAATAGTTTTTCGAAAAAAATTGAGATAGAAATCGAAAAAGTGGATGATATATTAACAGCTGCAAAGAATGGAGCAGATATTATAATGTTAGATAATATGAATCCAGATCAGGTGGAAGATGCAATTAATTTATTAAAGAAACATAATCTTAGAGATAATATTATAGTTGAAGTTTCTGGTGGGATAACTCAAGAAAATTTTATGGATTATTTACTCTCGGAACCTGATGTGATAAGTTCTGGTTTGATAACTCAATTTCCTTCTGAACATGTAGATTTTTCGCTTCGTTTTGATTAAAACTCATTCTTAATCAATTACTATTTCACGGATGGAACAGATTACATCTTTAATTTTAGCTAATTCTTTATAAAGATCTTTGATAGTTCCAAATTCACCCACTAACAAGAGCAGTTCAATTTTTTTTTCTGCGATACGCCAATCTGTTACTGTTTTTATGGTTTGATGATATCGAGAATATAGTTCGGTTATTTGATTAATAATTATTTCTTTAAAAGGATAAACTAAACTTATAGTTATTAATTTATATCCTTCTAGATTTTCAAATTTCTCATATTTTTCAATGAAACTGACAATAGAATCCCTTAAAGCTTCACTTTTAGAACTAAATCCACTAAGATTTCGAACTCTCTCGAATCTTTCTAACAAATCATCACTCACTTGCAAGGATATTATTGGCATTTTAAATCATTAATATTGGAATTTTTTTTAAAATTATAAATTACTTATAAAAACTTGTTTATAAAATTAATACTTTGATTTAATGATTTTGCTGAAGATAATTCAATAATGAATGACCCATCATAATTGTAACTTGTAATTATATGAAAAATTTCTTTAAAATTGATTTTTCCAGTCCCTAATGGTGGGTGTGTATCTGAATTCTTGCTAAAGTTATCTACAATATGAACATTTCTTATTATCCTATGGAATTTTGCCCATAAATCTTTCACATCACCATCACACGTGTAGAAATGGCTAGTGTCATAAGTGATAAATAGATCATCACGGTCAGTTGTATCAAATATTTCTTTAATGTTATTGCTATTAGTCATAATATAGGCATCTTGTGGCATATTTTCTAAGCAAATTTTTAATTTCTGATTATTTATAGAATCCAGTAATTCATGAATAGCTCGTGTTAATTGAGCCTTATTGATTTCTCGAATTGAGCTTAGCATAAAGTTTGCATAACCCGGATGAATTGTCATTAGTCTAGCATCAATTTGATAACATATCTTTGCAGTCTCTTTGTATGATTCAATTGATGCTTCTGATATACGGTTATTATAAGAACATAAACTCAAATCAACATACGGTCCGTGAATTTGTTTTTTTAATCTATAAGAATTCACAATTTCAATGAGTTTCTGTTTATTTTTATTATCAAAAACTTCGGGGGTATCTATTACTAATTCAACAATTTCAATTCCATTTTTTTCAGCAAAATTGAGACATTGCTCTGTTGCGTTAAGTTGCAACTCTATAAGGTTTTTAAATTTGCCAATACGAGCAATGTCAATAATATGGCCTAAACTACTGACACCTAATTCCATAAATTTCACATCATCTTTACCAAGTAATCATTTTTTTTTATTTATATTTCGAGGATAGTTAGCAAAAAGGCTTTCAAAAAGTTTTTGAAATCGTTCCAATTGTTCTTGGTTAATAATATTTGGTTTCCCTATTTGTAAGGCACCCCAGTACACTTTAGCGAGCTTTTCAACTAATTCGGCAAACTTAACAGCATGATCTAATGATTTTCCACAGACAATAACACCATGATTTCCTAAGAGGGCAGCATTTTTTATACCTAATGCATTTAGAGCTACTTCGCCAATTTCTATTGTATGGGCTTCTCCAAATTCAGAAACTTCAACAGAACCTCCTAAAAAGATAAACATCTCTTCCATTATTATTGGAATACTTTTTCGTACAATTGAAAGCATGGTTGCAAAAGGGGAGTGAGTATGAATTACTGCTTGGACTTTTGGTCTTGATTTATATATAGCAATATGCATCTTTGCTTCAGTAGAGGGTAATTTTCCAGCACTTAAAGGTGTTCCTTCAAAATTTAGATGGACGATTTCGTCTTTTTTGAGGGTATCATATTGATTAAATGAAGGTGTGATAAATAATTCATCTTTTTTACCATTTCTCACACTTACATTTCCTTCTCCTGATTCTACTAATCCCTTTGCGAAAATTGCTTTTGCTCCTTTAACAACTTCCATACGAAGTTGATCTTCTTTATTTAAGGTCATAAATTTAATAATTAATTTTCAATTAAAAATGTATTTTGAAAATTAAATTCTGTAATTTATCTTTAAACGTTAAAAATTTTCTATTTCCATTAATTTTTGAAAGTCTGCTTTTTTAAATAGTAATTATAAATATCACATATGTTAACTACAATTTAAAGTCAAATAACTCTCATTCGTTAAATAATGAATCGCCTTATTTTGCACTGTGATCTTGATTGTTTTTTTGCGGCTGTAGAAGTAAGAGATAACCCACAATATAAAGATAAACCCGTTATAGTAGGAGCAGATCCAAAAGAGGGTCAAGGAAGAGGGGTAATAGCAACTTGTAATTATAAAGCAAGAAAATATGGTCTGCATTCAGCCATGCCTATATCTCAAGCTTACAAAAGATGTCCTCATGGAATTTATTTAAGGCCAAATTGTGAAAAATATCAGAAAATTTCTAAAGAAGTGATGTATATCCTTGAAACATATAGTGATGAATTCCAGAGAGTAGGAATAGATGAAGCATATTTAGAATTAACAAATATCACGAATGATTATGTGAAAGCAGAAAGAATTGCAAAAGAAATTCAAAAAGAAGTTAGTACTAAAGTCGGTATAACAATATCAATAGGTATTGCACCAACTAAATCTTTAGCTAAAATTGCTTCTGATGAACATAAACCTAATGGTATTACTATAGTAAAACCTGATGAGATACATAACTTTCTAAAAGATATGGAAATTACTCGCATCCCAGGTATCGGTAAGAAATCTAAAATCTATTACTATAAAAATGGAATAAGGAAAATCGGAGATATCATTTCTACTCCTTTATCCAAAATGATGGATTTATTTGGAAAACATGGGAAATGGATTTGGAAAGTTGCGAATGGATTAGATAATCATCAAGTAAAGGAATTCCATGAAGAGAGGAAATCAATTAGCGCAGAAAGAACTTTTTATTCGGATACCGATAATTTTAATGAAATTTTATCAAGATTTGAAGATATTAATGAAAGAATACATAAATCCGTGTTAAAACACCAGATTACATATAAGACAATTACATTAAAGATAAGATTTCAAGGCTTTAAAACATATACTCGTTCGAAAACCCTTTCTTTTCATATTCAAAATCAGAAATTTGTATTAAATATTATTTTAGATTTATTTAAAGAGTTTTCAAATAATACAAAAAAAGTTAGGCTTGTAGGTATAAAATTATCAAATTTAGAAAGAACTCAAAAAGCTCGACAAACAAGTTTGTTAACTTATACACTTATTTGATTTATTTTATATAGCTCTAAGATTTTCTTTTGAAGAATACCATTTGACGCAATTATACCGGGCGCTGTCCATAGACACATTTTATTATTAAATTTTAAAGGGGCACCATTTAAATCTGTTACTTCACCTCCTGCTTCTCTTACAATTAAATCTCCAGGCATGAAATCCCAGGTAAATGAATGGTTCTCATCTAATGGTTTAATATAAAGGTCAGCAGTTCCTTCAGCTACCATGCAAAATTTTGCCATACTATCAATTTGAATGAAATGCTTTATACCAATTTTCTTTGCGAAATTAAGAACCCAAGGTTGGTCATAATGTAATGAGTGGCATAAACGAATATTTTGTATCACTTCATTTTGATTGACTCTAATCAGTTTAAAATCCTTGTCATCATATGAGGCTTGAGCACCTTGATTTTCTTCAGCCGAAAAAATAGCTAATAATTTTTCATTATAATTTGGTACTGCAATAGCACATACTCTAGGAGTAGATTTTACCATAAATCCAATACCTACAGCATAAGACAAGCCCTTTTGATATCCCTTTGTACCATCAATGGGATCTATTGTCCATTGTCTTTCTGAAGATTTGCCTTTAAATCCAATAATTTCTTTTATGATCTTTAATTTTTCAAAATTTAGTTCATTAAAACACCGTTTTATAAGATTTTCTGCCTTTAAATCTATAAATTCAAAATTTTCTTCTTCTGCTATTATTTCATCATTTGGGAAGTATTGCTTTAACTTTGATATAATATATAGTTGAGATGCAAAATCTGCTAATGTAACAGGTGATTGATCTGACTTTAAGAATGATTTAAATCCGTATTTTCTAAACCATTCTGTAATCTCTGTTGCTTTATGAACTAATTTAACCGCAAAATTTAATTCTTTTTTAAATCTCGACATGCTTTACTTTATTTTTTTCATAAAATCTCTATTCTAATAAGTATAGACAAAGATAATAAATCAGAATTTCTAAATAGTTTTATGAATTTTATAGGTAAAAATCATCTAATTATTGATTTGATTTCTAATAAATAATTTTCTAATACTGTTGATGGCATTCTTACAATATTCATTTGATCTGACTTTCTTATTAATTCTGATTCAAAATTGTATTCATTCAAAAGCCATAGTAATTTATATAATTCAATTTTTTTTTTAAAATCACTATCTATAGTATAAAATTTTGAATATGCATCGTAAAATGAGCTATAAAATGAAGGATTATTTAAAGGTTTTAAAATCCAATAATCGATTTTAATGAAATCTTGAGCTCTACTGCCAATACACCATTTATCAAAATCTACGATACCATTAATTTTAATACTACCTAGTTCATCCTTAACAATAATATTCTGGCTTTTAAAATCATTATGTAAAAGAACATATTCTGTTTCATCTTCAATTAATACCTTGTTATCTCTAAAGAAAGCCTTAATTTCGTCAGCAAAATCAATTTTATTTTTCTTCGCCTCCTGAATTTTTTCTTCTAATTCATTTTCGAGGATATCTATATAAGACATCTTCATTTTTTTTCCAATATTATTAATATTTTTATAAAAACAATTAAATTTTACTTCATGAAGATGTCCTAAATGATCGCCTAAATTACTAAATAAATCAAGAAATTTTTTTAGAGACAAATTTTTTCCCTCATTTATGTATTGGTTTATGAGCTGAAATAGAGGTTTTCCTCGAATATAATCTTGTACTGAGAAAATGTAAGGAATAATCCCCTTAGTTTCATCATAATATATTAGATTACTTACTGGGATTATAGGAGGGTTTTCTTTAGTGAAGAGATAAGTACCTGATCTTGTATTTAAAATCTCTTTTACTTTCTGTCTTAATTCAATATCATTTGGATCTAGTTTTTTATCTAAAAATGGATATAAAAGCTTTTCTTTAATTGAATTTTCAAATTGGAAAGATTGATTTGCGCAAAATCTGAAGACTAATTGGCTAGTTTCAAATTTTACTCTATAGAGTGTATTAATATCAACAATATAAGGGCCTTTAATTTTTTTAACTTTACCTTGATTAACTAAAACATCTATTTTTGAAAACATATTTATGATCTCGTCAAATCGGTAAAGAAATTTTTTACTTATAAAATATAATTGATAAATTTGTTTCTGATTTAATAAATAATTCACAGTGGCTTCAATTCTTTCTTTACTTATTGGATCAACTTGAGTTTCCAATATTTCGTCAACATGATATATGTCATTCTTAATGCTTGATATTAAATCCTTATATAAATACAAAAAAGCATACTTCAAACCAATTTGTTCCCTAAATTCATTGCTTTTA
>CAYNEU010000139.1:0-4566 GCA_964396275.1 uncultured archaeon
TGGTAAGTCAATCTCAGGAGCAGCAGCTACTCTAGTTGGGAATGCTATAAAAATGCTTATTAGTGCTAAAACACTACCTAATACAACATATTTCTTATATCTCATATATATAAACTCCTTTTGATTTGTTTTTTAAAATGATACATTGTATAAGATTTTATATGAATAAAAGAAACACTTAAAATATTTAACATTTATAGAAATTTTCCTCTATCTTTTATTTGAATGGCTATAATGAAATCTCTCAAAATAAATAGAACTTTTAGATATTTAAACATTTGCATATTATTAAACATATTATTTAAAGAGACGCTTGAGATTTATACCCACCCTTCTGTACTGTACCCGTCACCAGATACAGGTGGAGCATCAAACTAAGCGGCCTACCTAAAGCTAGCTCCAAGTACATTAACGCTTTCATTTGGCCTTGCACCAAGGTATTAGCTCGTTCCAACCATTCCTTCCTACAATTTCTCTGGCTTATATCCAAGTCATTAATATATGTAAGAAGGCAGTGTCGTTTCAGTTGCTAAATTACGGTTCTCACCGTAGTAGTTTTCTACACCTTGCTTGGAGAGTGGGGTGAGGTTCCTCGGTTCCTCAATGGGTCCGTTAGCTCCAAATCTCACTCGTCTAATTTTTCTAAGTAAATCCAATATTTAAATCTATGTAACTATATACACAAGGAACTGTGAAATATCCAATTATTTAAATTCTGAGCAGTTATTTTAGTATCTTATTAAATTTAAAATATTTGTTCTGTTACATCAGATTATTACGCTCTAAAGATAAGAACTCAAATTTGCTTAGCTGGAATGTAGATATTAAAAATTGCTCCTTCTTTAGGTTTACTAAAAACTTCAATTTTTCCTTTAAAATCGTTTAGATATGAATTAACCATTGGTAACCCAAGTCCGGTACCTTTATTAGAAGGTTTTGTAGAATAAAATGGTTCAAATATATGGGGTAAAATTGAATTATCCATTCCAATTCCAGTATCCTTTACAGAAAGAATAATATATTTTCCAGGAACTAAATTAAAACTTTCAAATTTTTTAGATTTATTAAGGTTTAAATTCTTTGTCATAATCGTTATTTTCCCTCCAGTGGGCATAGCATCCCTAGCATTATTGATAAGGTTAACTAAAATTCGTTCAAGTTTTCCAGGATCTCCTCTAATATTCCATAGATTCTGTGATAAATCCATTTCAACGAAAATCTGATCACCAATTAAATAATCAAGCATTTTCACTAGATTTGTAATAATGTGATTAACATTAATATCAACTATCTCTTTATTTAATTGCCCAAAACTAAATAAATTATCGATAATTTTCGAGGAATTATCTACAGCTGATTTTATTTCTTCTAAAAATTTTAATACATCCTTTTCATTTTCTAATTTCATTAAAGCTAATTCAACATTACCCTTTACGATTGAAAGAGAATGTTTAAAGTCGTGTATTATTCCACTTGATAGTAATCCAATACTTTCAATTCTTTGGAGATTATGTAAATTCTTTTTTAAAATTTCTTTAGCTTTAAGATTATTTTTAATATCTTTATGTTGAATTATTTTTTGTTTATCATTAATATCTATAAAGACTGCTTGATGTGTACTAGCAATATCTAAAATTTGGTCCTTTTGATATTTAAAATTTGGATAAGTACAAATTGCTATTATTAATTTTTCTTTAATTATGGAGTTGAGTTGAAGTTCATAATCCAAAAAAGCATCTAAATCTTCTTTACTGATTAGATGAATATCCCATGTAATCCTTAAACCGCTGTAACCCTTATTTAAAGCATCGTTAAGGTTTTGTATCCCTTTATTGATTAAATCTTTAGCATTAAGTGAACCAGATTTGTAGTACCAATCCTTATAATTATAAAATTTTAATTGTTCTTTTATTAAATATTCATCAACATTGTAGGATTTTTTTGAAAAATAATCTTTTATTTCTTGTTCTGAAAGAAAATCAGAAATTACCCATATACAATATTCATTATTTTCTAAACCTTCTTTAAAGAATGAGGTTAAGACTTTAAGAAGATTAACTTTATTATCATAAAAATAACAGAAGTGATTTCCCTTAGCAACTTTTTGAAAAGTGCTACTCATTTTTTTTGCCTCTAAAAAGGAAATAAGTCAAGTTTATATTTATAATTATTCATAACAAAGTTGTGGACTCAGGATGAGTTTTTAGGAATGATACAGTTAAAGTTCCTCAGTGAGTTTTTAATTACATACCTCACTTGTCCCTTTTCTTTAAAGGTAAAATAAAAATTTATACTTTTGGTTGTAAGTAAGTAGTAGGTAATATTAGATATTAATTAATTAAAATATATTAGATTAAATTCTATTTGGATGTTCAGAAGATTTAATATAAAAATCATCTAAATTCTTTTCAATATATTAATTTATAGATTCTGAGATTATCTCTTTTAGTACGCTATTCATTAATTTTTGTCCGTTATGGAAATCTATAATCTATAAATGAAATTCTGTTCCTATTATTCCCATTACATGAGAAGGGTGACGATGTATGATTCTATTGAACTCAAAACCCGTACAATGCATGCCACACGTTATCTCCGGATTTAATTCTTCTATAAAGGAAACAACCTTTTCAATATTTTTAGTACTTTCCCGTTCTTTATGAAATCCTCCAATAAGAGCATATATTTTATCTATTCCAGTTAATTTTTGACCATGTTTAATTATATTAATGATACCCGTATGGCTGCATCCAGTAATAACAACTAAACCTTTATCTTTAATATTAATGTACAGTGCAATTTCTTCTCGAAATGTATGTTTGTCGTATTCTGTTTTACTTCTTCCTAAATAAAATCCCTTTGGAAGCTCAGTTTCATCAAATATTTCGATTTCTCCACTTATCATCATTCCCTCATATAATTTATCAGGTTTTGTTGTCTCAATAATTTTTACATTATTTTCAATTGCTCGGTTGTATAAGATATTTCTATTAAGAGTTGTTCTCCTAGAATATGTTAATTTCCCTTCTTCCTTTAATATCTTTAATGATCTTCCAAAATCTTCAGGAGATATATCATTTCCGGATTCAGTTCTGGCATAATAACCTTTTGTAAGGCAGATCGGACTTAGGTATATCTCACTTCCTTCTTTTAATTTGGCAATTATCGGAATTAGAGCCCCATAGTGATCTAAATGCCCGTGACTTATTATTATTTTTTCAATTTCATTCAATTTTATTTTAAACTGTAAAAGATTATTAATTACAGTTTGCATATAACCTGCTGTGTCAAATAAAATCATATGGGTTGAATCTCCTTCTAATATTTTAATACTCATTGCGATTCCGTGCTCACTAATTGTAGCAAAAGAATCATGTCCTGGTTGGAGAACTTTCCCTTGGAATTTCTTATCACTTGGCAATGTCATACTTGTTCTGTTGGATGTTATTACTTTTACTATAATATTTCCACTTTCTATACTTCCAATTTTCATTTTCAATTTACTTTGATTCTTTGATTTTAATAGTTATGGTAATTTCTTTTAATTAATAAATTATTAATTCACAATCATTTAGTAATTAATTATAAATACTCAAAAGAAGAACTCTTTAATTATTATGACTTAAATTTAGGAGATTTTTTAGATGAATCAAGATATAATTTTGAAAAATTTGGAAGAAATTGTGGGCAAAGATTTTGCTTCAAATAAGGAAGAAGATCTTTATATATATTCCCAAGATCCTGGAGCATCTGAACCAAGACCAGTTAATTTTGTAGCAATGCCAAATAAAGTTGAGGAAGTTCAGAAAATTGTAGAACTAGCAAATAAAGAACAAGTTCCTATTGTTCCTATGGGAGGTGGATTAACTTTAAGCGGCTTAATAATTCCAATTAAAGGAGGAATAGTTATAGATATGAAACGGATGAATAAAATAATAGAAATAAACGAATTAAGCCGTTATGCTCTCATAGAAGCAGGAGTTACAACAGGTCAGTTATTATCGCATCTGAATAAACAATATCCTAATCTACAACCTCCTATTCCCGATGCGCCTCCTTCAGCTACAGTTGCAGGAAATGTATTAATTCATGGTTCCGGATATCTTTCTCAAAGGCATGGAGACCATGGTGCAATGATTAATGGCTTAGAAGTTGTTCTTCCTACTGGCGATATTTGTAAATTAGGTTCTTGTGCAACTTCAGATTATTGGTTTAGTAGAGGTCCGATTCCAGACTTTATAGGTATGTTTATTAGTTCTTTTGGTACGATGGGGATTATAACAAAACTTTCTTTAAAGTTATATCCTAAACCAAAATTCCGAGATATAATTTTTGGTTTATTAAAGGATCCAAAAGACTTACCTAATCTTCTCTTAAACATAACTACACAACGTTTTACAGAAGACCTGCTTTTGGGAATGCAAGATAAACCAGAATGGATGAAAGGATATATTTTCTTAATGACATACATTACAGGGGATTCCGAAGAAGATATTCAGAGACAAGTTAAAGTATTGAAAAAAATCTACCGTAAAAATAAATGTCGGTTCATGAAAGCACCTGAAA
>CAYNEU010000140.1:0-3965 GCA_964396275.1 uncultured archaeon
AACTATATTTGAGGTTATCCTCCAGCGATTTCCCCGCTCCGCTTTAATTAAGCGAAGCTATGGGGGAGGATAACTACTTCTGACTGTTCAGTAATAACGGTATCTGGTGTAGCCTTCTTTCCATCCACTAGAATTCCAAAAAATTTGTTCTCCAAGTTAAGCTCTTGTAGTAGGTCAGCTACGGTCATTGTTTTTTCTGGTTTGAACATTTCATACAGGCCAGTATCTAATAATTCAGAAATTTGTTTTACAACAATCACCTACATTTTTTTATTATTAATAATATACACGTTATACTATTTAATATTATTCCTTTATAATTAATCGTTTCAGAATGCTGTGAATTCTTGTTTTTGAACCATTTATTGCATTTATTTTAGATTTTCTAAATAGATTTTCATTTTAAAGAAAACTGAACAGAGAAATTATGGGTTTTAACTAAAAACCAATTTTTTTTATTTTTACATTAATTTCTATAAATAGGCTTTACTTAATTTGAGGAGATTATAAAATTATTGAAGAAGAAGAATTCATCGATTATACAGAGTATTTAGATAAAATAAGACAGTATGAATCTAAAATTCAGCAATTAACTGATCCAGTAGAGAAAGAAAAGACAATACGAGAAATGATTTCGGGAGCGATCAATTTCTCCAAAGAAATTATTGAATCTGGAGAATATTTTGAAGCAGGAGAGTTTCTTTTTTCTGTTGCTGAAATCATGGAAAACCTAAATCTTACCGAAGCTCTCAAATTATACAACCAAATTATTGAACTCTATAAAAAATTAATTATTGATTATAAGCTTCAAGCGAAATTACATGAAATTGCTGAGTTATACTTACGAATAGCAGACATTTATCATGAGAAAATAGTAGATTTACATTCTGAAAAAAAAAATATCTTGAACAGTATAAAATTTCTAAAGCAGGAGAGTAAACTTTTAAAGGAGTTTAATGAAACCAGAAAACTTGCTCAAAATTATCAAAATATAGCAGAATTATTTTTAAAATTTTCAGATTATATGAATGCTATAAAATATTATGAGAAAGTTATCGAAATTTCAAAAAATCACAACTACTTTGATATGCTTTCTTTCTCTTATCAACAAATAGGATTGTGTTATGAAGAAATCGACGATTATAACAAATCCCAAGATGTAATTTTGGATGGTGTAGAACATTTCTCAAATTTAGCAACTAAATATGAAGAAAAAAGCGAAGGTTTAACTTTAGCTCAAATATATCAGATATTAAAGAGTTTGTACAGCATTTTGGATAAAACGGATCAATATACTATTTTCTCCAAGAAAGAAGCTGGAGCGTATATAGATCTAGCAGAAACTATAGAAAAAAATAAAGAAAACTATCATAAAATTGCACGATATTACCGAGGTGCCGGGTTATGTTATAAAGATATTCAAAATAATTTAATTGAATGTGCTTCTTGTTTTGTATTAGCTGGAAATTTTTCAGAAAAAATTGAGGATTTTAACCAAGCTGCGATAAACCTTGTTGATGCCGCTAACGTATTTAAAGAATTGAAAAACTTTGAAATGGCTTATAAACATTATGTTAAAGCAGGAGATAATTTTTGGAAAATTGGAAGTATAAACGAGTCCACAGAGAGTTATTTAAACGCCTATGATATCGCTATCGAAGGTGAATTAGAATTTAACAGATTTGGGATTTTCAATCAAATAATTAGAGGATTAAATAAGATTGCTGAAGAAGGATTAAAAAATAAGCAATTTTTTACTGCTGCAACTCTTATTTTAGAAAGCATAAAATTTTATGAACAATTGGATATAGCCAAGGATTTTCTTTTGAGAGAAATGGTTAATAATCTTTATCGCTACTATTATAGAGCTGCTAACCTTAAAAAGATTGGCCATTCTCATATAGTTCAAAGCTATGTTCTCGCTTCCATCTCATGTATATTAAATGGAAAACTAGAAAAAGCATGGGATGTTATCTCTGAAATTGAAACCGAAGGGAATACAGTTAGAAAATTCAAAGAAATTATAAGAATAATGATTGAACAAGTTTCCAAAGGGAAAGAAGTAGGATTAGAAGTTTTCCCCTACAATTTAAGAAGGTTAATAGAAAGCTCTGAAGAAATAACATTCCTTTTGAAATTATTTAAAGGATTTAAAATAACAAAAAACTACAATTTTGTATAGTTTAATTGGATGATTTACAAAGCTTAAATATTTAAAATAAATCCCTTATTTTAATAATAAAAATTTATTTTGAAATCATCTTAAAAATTATATCTAATAATAAATAGATAATTTCTTAATTACTAAATTGAAGTAAGATAAAATATGAAAAAAATTAATAAAATTCTTATAATAATTGCTATATGCATTATATTAATTGGAGTGACACTTCCCTTTATTTTAATCAATTTTCGAGGTGGAGATACGGATAATCAGCCTCCGGAACCTCCAACTATAATATCATCAAATCAAACTATAACAACTGATCGATTAACTATTCAATGGAGTAGTGTAACTGGTGCAGATAACTATAGTGTGTATGTAGATAGCATATTTAATGTAAGTTCTGATGATACTCAAGAAGAAGTAATATTCTGGGGAAATGGTACATATCAAATCACTGTAACTGCTATAAATGAATACGGAGAATCCCTCCATTCTAATCCTATTACAATTATAGTTGAAATTCCACCACTATTCTTAGGGAATGTTTTGATTTATATTAATTCCACAATATACAATAGTTTATCCTCCAATATCACACAATACAAACAAGATATCATTACTCAAGGATACACGGTAAAAATGTTTAATTGGTCTAGTAATAATGTTACTCAACTTAAGAAGCATATAACACCATATTATTCAAATGGTTCAATTGGAGCTGTTTTGGTAGGAAAGCTTCCATATGCTAAAGCAAGTTATTTAGATACCGCATGGGGTTTTCGGCGTAATTTTTCATGTGACTATTATTTAATGGATTTAGATGGAAATTGGACTGATGTGAATTCAAATGGTTATTATGATGTTGGTGCTACAGATAATCATGTTGAACATAATAATGGGACAGCAGACGCACTTCCGGAGATCTGGGTTGCTAGGATCAGCCCTTATACTATATCTGAAACTGGATTTAATCCAATTATTGCTTTAAATAACTTCTTCAATAGGACTCATAATTTAAGAGTTGGTATTACCTATCGCCCCAATAAAGCATTACTTTACATTGATGATGAATGGGCATATTGGGATAGTGAATGGATTAGTTCTTTCACTGCTTATACTGGAAATAATCTTACTTGCGAATCAGACTATAATTATTATGCCTATGATGCTACGAATTCTCTAAGTTTTCTTTCAAATATATCAGATGTCACCCATCCTGCTTTTGCTAATTACGAACTTGTGCATGTACTGGCTCACAGTAATGGCACTGAACAACAATTTGGGCTCAATGCATATCAATATCCTTTATATAATGCCACTGATGGTATTTTAACATATCATGATATCTACATGAATGGACCGCAACCATTATTCTTTAATTTATATTCTTGTTTTTCAGCAAATCTGATGATAACAAATAATATAGCTACACATTATCTTTTTAGCGGTCAAGCATTAAATGTAATAGGCTGTTCAAGATCAGGAGGGATGTGTCTCTATCAACCATTCTATGATTCTTTAAAAAATGGAAAGATTTTCGGAGAAGCTTATAAGGATTGGTTTAATAACCCTGAAATTATAACATTTAATCATTGGGAAGAAGTATATGGTTTGAAATTTTTTGGAGATCCTTTATTAACAATAGATATGACTTAGGTAGCATAATAAAAAACAAGTTGTAACAGAAAATTTTAATAAACCTTCTTTTCTTTATTTTTTACATTTTATTAATTATGAAGCTTTAAGAAAAATGAAAGATAAGGAAAGCAAAAATATCGTTTTAAGTTTCGATCTAGAT
>CAYNEU010000141.1:0-2826 GCA_964396275.1 uncultured archaeon
ATTGATTTGTAAATAGGATACGTACTTTATTTTCTACGGCTGAAAAAAAAGGATAATATACTGGGGGTTGAACAATTACTTTCTCTCCCACATTAGTAAGCGTTTGAACTAACATATAAATAGCGGGGACAATTCCAGGACTGAAAACTATCCATTCATTATCAATTTTCCATCCATGTCTTCGTTTCATCCAATTCGAAACCGCATCTAAATATGTAGGAGTTTTATGCCAGCAATATCCATAAATTTCTGCGTCAACCCTCTTTTTTAAAGCATCAATGACGGGTTGAGGACATTGAAAATCCATATCTGCAACCCATAGAGGCAAAATGTCATCAGTTTTAAAGTGTTCTTTAAGAAATTGTTTATCCCATTTAACAGAATTAGTACCAGAACGGTTGATCACTCTATCAAAGTCATATTTCATAATAAATCTAAAAATGTAAATTAAGAGTCTTTTTTAAATATTTATTAGCAAGAATTATAAAATCTTGAATTTGAGGGTTGGATTTATAGGGTATTTAAAGCAATCCGGGTTTATAGGACATGTGCAAGAAAAGTAAGAAAGAAGAGGATTCCGAAATAAGCAAACTGAAATATAGAAAGAAAGAAGGGATATAATCTTTTCTTTCTGTTTGGTATTCTATCTGTAGTAGATTGAAATCTATATAAAGAAAATAAACCTAATTATTAATTGCTAACAAATTATAATTAACTTTTATGGTGAAAATAATATGAAATCAAATGCAAAATCAAAAATAATTATTTTAATCACTTTAGGAATTGTTCTCATCCTTTCAACTATAAATAAGACGAATCTCATTCTTGATACGGGAAATAACTATCCATGTTCGGAATTTAATGATGATATTTCTATTAAGAAAGAAAATTTGAAAACCTCAAAAGTTTCGGAACCAATTTATATAGATAGTAATTCTGGTTGGGTTGATTTTAAAAATGATGGAAATTGTACAGGGGAAGGGACTTATTCCGAGCCTTATATTATTGAAGATTTAGTAATAGATGGTCGAGGTTCAAAAAATGGAGAAAATTGTATCTGGATTGAAAATTCAAATGTGTATTTTACAATTGAAAATTGTACCCTCTATAATGCGATATCCTGTTATCCACCAGGAGAATATAAAGCTGGAATTAAATTATCAAATGTAAACAATTCTCTGATAATCATGAATAATTGTTCGATGACTTATTATGGAATATATTTATCGGGATGTTATCATAATATCATTGCGAGAAATACAGTAAACTATAACTATCGGTTTGGGATAGGAATTGTAGTAAGTAATAATAACATAATTTCAGGAAATACAGCAAATAACAATTTCCTTGACGGAATAAGTTGTGGAGGTAATAGCAATTTCATTTCAGGAAACAACGCAAGTAATAATGGGGTTAGTGGGATATATGTATATGGTATTAATAACTTCCTCTCGGGAAATACTATAAGCTTTAATGGCGCTAATGGAATAAATTTAATGACTAGTCATAGAAATAAAATTACGGAAAATACTATAAGCTTTGATGGCGCTAACGGAATATATTTAGAAGGCAGCAATTGGAACGACATTACAGAAAACAACGTGTTCAACAACTCTCAATTCGGGATATATTTAAAAATTAGTGATGATAATATAATTTCGGGAAATATCTTACAAGGAAATGATGGATGCTTCATAGAGATTGATTGTGAAGGAAACACGTTTAGTAATAATGGAGATTGTTTTTATGGTCAAGGCGATGGAATAATTCTTGGATATAATCTAATCGTTCTGTTTGGCATTCTATCCGTTGTAGTAATCATTTTAAGTAAAAAACTGCTAAGGAATTAATATTGAATTTTGTTAAAAAAATGGTAAATAACCTTAAGGAGAGATTGAACTAATTTTATATTGATCTTATTTAATAAGGGTTAATATAAAAAGAGAAAATTTTTGCCAAGGGAGAGATTCTCCATAAAGCTCGAATGGGGCTTTCTATTTGAACTCTCGATACCTAGATCTTCAGTCTAGTGCGTTCCTACCCGTCATCGGGAAAGATCCAACGTTTTCTGACACCGGGCTACGCCACCTTGGCTAGCTTGCCATCAACATCTTAAGAGAATTTTTATTTTATAAACAATCTAAGTTTTAAAATATCAAAATTCGTAATTTAAAAAGGAAAAAATATCATATAAAGTTTTTTCATATGATTCCTTTACTTTTTCAAAATTAATTCCCGATTTTCTTTTGACAATTTTTCGCTTGCATATCTAAGAATTAAGCGGGAAAGTTTTCCTTTATTACTCATTAAGTAATTAAAAATGGAATCGGGGTTATATTTTGAGCACGTTTTTAGGAGCCAACCAATAGCTTTCTGAATATAATCCTCGGTGTAATTAAGCATTTTTTCTACTAATTCAAATACATAATCCTCGTCGAATCCTTTATTAATCATTATAATTTTAAGGAGAATTACCATTGAAGCTCGTCTAACCCAAAGATTTTCAGATGTTGACCATTTATCAATTGTTTTTTCAGCTAATAGCTGGTTGTTCTTTTTTCCGAGGAATGGACCAATAACTCTAATACAACTACTATCACAAAAAGCCCATGTATCACAGTATTTAGAGAATTGATCCTCAAACATATCTATAGTCGCTTGCTTGAAATTGCTTTTGAAGTAATTGAGAAAAAATATACCAGCAAATTTCTCCTCTTGAACATTAGAACTAACTAAATTTTTACAAACAGTGAGAGCATCCTCATAACTACATTGATATTTCAAATGCACAGTTTTAGTAATTTTTTCTATATCAGAAATCTTATG
>CAYNEU010000142.1:0-8791 GCA_964396275.1 uncultured archaeon
TAAAGAAATGAATAGAGTAAAATTACCTTATAATACAAATTATCTAGGACAAATAGCTGCTTTATCCTGTATTAGACACAGTAAAAAAATAATTGAACAAAACAAAAAAATCTTAGAAGAACGAAAAAGACTGACTGAAGAATTAAATAAATTTAATGGAATCAGCGTTTTACCTTCTGATGCCAATTTTATATTTATAAGATTTGACGACAAATCTAAAACTTTAAAGTTTGTATGGGATCTAAAAGAAATGAAAATCCTAACTCGACATTTTAGCAAACCTAGCCTTTATAATTACATTAGAGTAACTATTGGAACTGAAGAAGATAATAATAAATTTTTAGATGCATTTAAGACGATTGCAAATAAATACTTGTAATCTCATTTAATTAATATTAATTTAATAATTAGGCGAGTTGGTGAAAATTTCTAATATATTTTTCTCTCCAGATAAAAGGAGGGGTGAAATAGAATGTCCATTCTGCAAATATAAAATCACAAAACCTTACCCAAAAGACCAGCTTTGTCCTAAATGTAAAAGATTTTTGGCAGTTTTATTTGATCTGACTACAGATAATGAAATAAAACCTCTTCCCAAACAATTTAAGACAAAATCTACTACATTATCTTCAAAATTAGGTACAAAAGTTAAAGTTAAGGAACCTCCATTAGTGATTTCTTTAGATAGTGATAAAATTAAATTAAAGAAAGGAGAATACGTAAAATTAATGGGAATTACCTCAATTGAAAGAACTCAACTCTACTGTAGTAATAATAACTATAATTATTTATTAGAATTAACAAATAATCTAGATTTCATAGCTACAGGTATTTTGGGAGGTGAACTTGATAAAATGCTCTTGATTTCCGAAAAGAAAGATAAGGAAGAAAAATGTCAATTTTATGTAAGTAATAAGATTATATATCTTGTTTATGGAAAATTTCCTGATAAAAAGGGCAAATGGATCCTTGAGCAAATGTCTAATAACTTCTCAGAATTAGTACACAATAAAGATGTGGACAAATTGGATAAATTTGAGAAATATCAAATTGAAATTGAATTTAAAAAACGAACCAAATTTATCTTACAGCAATATGTTAAGTTACAAGAAATATTTACTGATCAAGAAATCCCATACGTAGAAGATACAATTAGAATTGATTACGTTGGACTATCATCGATGTCAATAGGCGTAATATCAATTCTCTTGGGGGAAGAAGACTTAAATATTGAAAATATTGGTGATTTTGAAGATCCAGACGAACAAAAAGAAATGAAAGAGTCAATGCTTACTGCTAGAATTGAAGCAATTGCAGCTAATACTCAAGGAAATACAGGGTCTACACCTCGGTGGATTGCTGTGAAATTGGGTTTTCAGAAATATCGATTCTTAACATTTAAAAAATATCAAAACGATTATTTTCTTTCAATGCTCTCTGAGGGAAATCTAGGAAGAATTGAAAAAGTAGAAGAATTAGTTGATCCTAAAATCCGTGAAATAACACTTAATGAATTTGCCGGAAATTTAAAACCCTTTAACGTATTAAAAATTGATATAGAACAAAATTTTCGTAAAAGAAGGAAATTTCCTCCTTTCACATTTAATTAAAATCTTCGGATTATTAATATTAAGAATACCTACAAAATTTTTTCTTTAATAAATTTAAATTTCCAAGAAAATATTTTTTGGAATACATTTTTACTAACAAATATAATCGAAATTAATCGAATTATAAAGGAACAATTAATGATTGAAATTGTCAACGATAATGATGAAATATTTGAAGTTTTCAATGGTATTATTGGCTTCATATTTAATAAAAATGGAGTTAACAAAGGGTATTATAAGATCTATTTTAAAAAAAACGGATTGAAAGAGTGTATAATCAAGGATTGTTACTCTGTAATAAATTTTTATGACAAAGATAAAGAAGATATAACAGAATTTACCTCTAAAAATTATTATTATGAATCTAAAACAGAGAAAATAGTTAATTCCTTTGGAAATGGATTGAAAATTATTTTTAAATCATTAAATAATAATAATCAGGAAATTACTTTTGATATTCAATTTGTATTATATGAAAATAAGGATTTTATCTTGATTAAATTAATTGATATCAAAGATAATAATCCTAATCAATTACCAATTCATAGTATTTCACCATTTACAGTGAAAAAAAGTTCACTATGGTTATCTGGATTAGATTCTCCAACAAATTTACATAATATTTCTTGGTTTAAAAATGGATGGCAAAGTTGGAGTTCTTGCGAACTTTTTTTTGGGGAACAAAGAGATGTTGAAGGAGCTCCTACAGAAATTCTAAAAATGATCTATGATAATCAAGATTATATCATCAAAGGTAGATTTTACAGTGAATATTGTACTGTGATTACTGATTTAAGTTCACAAAATTCATTAATTTTAGGTTTTGTTTCATTAAAAGATCAATTCTCAAGAATAATTCTTGATTATGAAGATAAAAATTTATTAAAATTACTAACTGCATTTGGAAGCATGGACAATGTTCACCTTAATAATAGTACTATTAACTCCTCTGAGGAATTGTTCATTAGTTTCAAACTGGAGAATCAAGGATATATAGGATTAATTGATTATGCTAAAATAGTCAATTATAATATAAAAGAGACTAGAATAACTCAAATTCCAATAGGTTGGTGTAGCTGGTATTATTATTTCACAAATATAACACAAGAACAAATTATCAAAAATTTAGAATTTTTTAAAAACCATCGAGATATACCAATTGATTTTTTTCAATTAGATGATGGATACTTCACTAAAATTGGTGATTTTTCTAATATAAATGAAAAATTTCCTAATGGATTAACTTGGTTATTCAGATACATCAAAAAGCTAGGCTTTCAAGGAGGAATTTGGACAGCACCATTTATTGCTATAAAAAGATCCAATTTTTTCAGAAATCATCGAAATTGGTTTTTAACAAAATCAAATAAATTATTACCAGTACTTTTTAATTGGAACTCATTTGAATATAGTGTAGATTTATCAAATGAAGAAGTATTAGACTATCTTTATCATTATTTCACCGATCTTCGTGAAGCACTCAAATTAAAGACAAATCTTGACGAAGAAAAACTTATAAATTTTTTCAAGATTGATTTTCTTCATGCTGGAACTCCTTACGGTGCATCTTATAACAATTCAAAATATACAAGGGCGCAATTGCTTTATAATGGTATAAAAACGATTAGAGATGCTATAAATGATGATGCGTTTCTATTAGGATGCGGTGCTCCATTAGGACCTTGTGTGGGATTAGTTGATGCTATGCGTATAAGTTGTGATACAGCACCTCATTGGGATGCAGGATATATTGAGAAATTCGAAAATGGAAGAGGTATTACTGAAATTTCGCTAAAAGCTGCTCTATTAAATACTCTCTATAGATCCTTTATGCATAAGTATTTTTGGATAAATGACCCCGATTGTTTAATGATCAGACGAAGTGATACAAAATTAAGTCTTGATGAAATTAGATTACAAATAACTATTTTTGGGTTATCTGGTGGACAAATATTAATATCAGATGATATGTCCCAACTATCTGAAGAAGAAATTAATGATGCGAAACTTCTTATCCCTCCATATAATCCAAAAGAGTATGACCCTGTATTAGTTGATGCTTTTATCTCAGAGTTGCCATCAATATATATGCTTGAAACTAAAGAAGTAATAGGTAAAAGATATCTAGTGACATTAATAAATTGGAAAAATAATTCAATTTCTAAAAAATTAAGGATTTTAGATTTAGTCCCAAATTTATCTGATAATGATAAAAAATTCTACATATTTGATTTTTGGAATGAAATATTTCTGGGTGAATTTATTAGTACTGATGATTTTGAGATGAGTGAAATTAAACCTCATTCTTGCCGATATTTGAACATAATTCCTATAAATGAAAAATTAGAACACTTACCAGTTTTAATTTCCTCAAATTTACATATAACTCAAGGATGCTGTGAAATAAAAAAATTTGAATATCATCAAGAAAATAATCAATTGGAAATTAATCTTGAATTAACTGGAACAAGAGAGGGTTTTCTCTTATTAAAGCTTCCACAAAATAGGAAAATTATCAAATCGAATTTAAAATATTTTAATATGGATCCAAAAAATAATCTATGGAAAATTTTTTTACAATTTAAGGATAAGCTGTCATTAAATATTGATTTAGACTAACTTTAATGATGTTAAATGGTTCTAACTCCAAAAAGAATATATGAGGAATTTGGTAACAGCAACATTAACAAATTTAGAGCCTATGATCTTTTAACTTCTTTTATTGAAAATAGCGAGAACGAAGAAATCAGAGTAGATTCTATTAAATATTTAGAAAAAATTGGGGTATTTCATGAGAAATTATTTAATTTTTTAGAAAACATATTAGTTTCAGATTCAAATAGAGAAATTAGAATTATAGCGGCGGAATTTCTTAAAAATAAATTTCTTGAAAAGTCAATTAATCCCTTTAAGTGGGTTATTAAATACGAAACAGATTATGAATGTATAATTATCGCAATTAAATCATTAAAAAAGATAAATTCTAGTGAAACCAAACTCCTCCTATTTAACCAATTAAAGAGTATAATAAAAACAAAATATATTAATAAACAGAAAAATATTGAGAATAAAAAATTTAAAATAATAGTAAAGAAATTAGTAAAATCAAAAAAATATGATAATTTTACTCATAAAGAATTATCGGACATCCTTATCAATTATATAATAATTAAAAATCTAATAAAGCAATATCCAAATGTATACTATGAATTAAATCCACAAAGTGGATTAATTGAAGAGTTGGATTTATCAGATTTTTTAGAATATGAGGTTAGAGGAGTTCTTTTTGGATGGAACAATAATATAACTTCAGTTTCGGAAATTTATGGCTTAAAATATTTAAATAATATTAAAAAATTTGATCTGTCAAATAATCAAATTGAAGATATTAAGGATTTAGCGAATTTAAAGAATTTAACACATCTAATTTTAACAAATAATAAAATTAGTAAACTTGAAAATGTAGAAATTATTAAATCATTACCAAATTTAGTATATTTAGATTTAAGATATAATGATATTACTAAGAAAATTAATCTGAAGGAATTTGATAAAAATATTAGAGTACTACTAAAAGATAATCTAATATTAAAATAAAAGAAAAAAAAATTATTCAATTAATTGTGTTTTTCCAGTTCCCCAAACACCAAGAGCTACTCCTAATTCTTTATGCTGTTTAGCGACGGCTCTTACATCCTTCCCTTCCATTACAGCATCTATCGCTTGTCTGAATGCTTTCGCTCCGGCGATTGGTCCATCAGGATGACTATGGATACCACCACCACTACCAATTAGGATATCATTACCTGCCTCTTTCATACATTTCTCTACCATTCCTTGTGTAATTCCACCACTTGGCATCGGTAAAGTTGGTTTAATGTGTTGTAATGGATATCTTAATGCTTTAAGATTCTGTTCATATCTCTCATCCAAAATTTCAGCTTTACCATAGGGAGCGGGAATTACTACAGTGTCTGCGCCACAAATTCTTGGTAATTTCGCAAAAGTTAACATACTTGTCATTCCTGTCCATTCTCCTCCAAAGTAAGTACCACCAAAATCCATATGTCCTAATATTGGGACTTTAATTGAAGGATCTTCTGCTATTTGTCTTAAAGCTTCATAACCAGTAGATAAATAATTTATCATTAAAGCATTTGCTCCTAATTCTATCATTTTATCAGCGTATTCAAACATTTCAGGGAATTTAGTTGTAATATTAATTGTATATAATGTTTTTTCTCCTTTTTCAGAATCCGCTCGGTCTACCGCTTCCATTACTTTAACAATTCTATCTTCAAGAGTATTAAATGAGGGGTTCGAAATTAACTCATCATCTTTTACTACGTCACATCCCCCAACTGCAGCTTTATATACTAAATCAGCTGCAACTTCACATGTGTGTCCTGTACAAGGTTTTACCATATTATTTAATAAAGGGCGTTTAGGGATATTCATTAATTTTCGAATACCATCAATACCAAACTTAGGACCTTTGAAATCTTCTAACCAAGCTTTAGGAAAAGCTAGATCTACTAACTTTAGGCCATGTGTTATGCTAATATTTCCAATCACGGTAGTAAATAACATGGGAATGCCCATCCCTTTGATATTTACAATTGGAAAGCCGATTTGAACGAAATATGTTCTTTCTTTAATATCCTTGGGGATGATATATTCATACATAGGGAGTTCATATACACCTAATACTCTTGCCACATGAAATTTTCTGACTTCTTCTGTCTCAGCAGGAACTCTAACCCATGTTCCAGTCGACTGCTCAATTGCAGCAAATCTTGATAAGTAGTTGACATTTTGACCCTTAGGGCGTTTAATGATATAACTCGCAATGATGTATTTTTCTAAATCAATACCATCTAATCCTATAGCTTCAGGAACATCATAATACTGTTCACAGCTAGGAAAATTTTCTTCCATCTTCTTCTCACTCTAAATTATTAAATATTCTAAGGGAAATTAATGTTAATCAATACTAAAGTTTTATGATTGAAAAAAAAAAGTTAAAAAAAAAAAATAAATATAATAAATAGATTAGATTTTAGCTTTCGCTTCAGCTTTCGCTGTTGCTTTAATACTTGTATAGGAATTTTCCAGAACGGTCAAATATTCAATTAACACTTGGCTTGCTTTCGACTTTTGATCGTATACCTTCTTAATGATGTTTAAAAGGTATTTAGGAAAAATCAGATCTAAATGAAAATCAGAGAGCAAAGCATAGTATTCATTATTCCTTTCGTCTTGGAAAACTTGGATCATTTGTGTATCCCACAGTAACTTTAATACATCATCAAGATCGTCAACACCTTTCTTTCTTAGTTTCTCAAGGTCATTTTTCGTCACAATAGCTGTTCTTAATAATCGTAATGTTTCATAAACTTGAGGATTAATAAGAATGTCTATGATTCTAAGATTATCTCCCTCTGTAGGGTGGTAGTTTTGAAAAAATTTCTTAACTTCTATTCTGTAATCCTCTGAAAGTTGAGACGGTAGACCACGACTCGATGGATCACCCAGAATTTTTACAGGAGGAACTCTCAAGGCTATGACATCTTGTATTAAAAAGATAAGTTCTGATGGCATACCCTTTACTGAGGTTTCTTTTACAATCTCACGTTTGACTAGTTCTATTAATACACCTTCTAAATCTACGAAGCCTTGTTTATATTGATCTTTAAGCCATACCATCAATTCAGACTTGGAAACTACACCTTCATCTCTTAAACGATTGATGATTAGCCGTTTGATTTCATCTTGATACGTTATTGCAAGGCGTTGTTCATTATTGAGAGTAGGATAAACTGATAGTCTTCTAAACAGATTGGGGATCATTTCTACATAAGTATCATCTCTAATATTTTGCAATATTATTCGAGAAATGTCAATTAAACCTCCCTCATAAGAATCTGGATCATCATCTAAACTTAAAAGTAAAAGAATGTAAAATCCTTTATCAGGTCCAGTGTAATATGAGGCAATATTTAAAGATCCGATCATTAAACTAATCATTCCAGATTCGCCGCTGTATTCATGAGTGCTGTAAACTTGCATCAATGTTTTATCAGTTATATTAATTTCTTCGGGATATTTCGCTAAAATTTCAGTCCCTACTCTTTCATCCCATCTCATTACTACTAATCCGACTGGCATTAATCACCACCTCCATGAGGTTCATCTAAATCTTCTTCTGCCTCGTAGAGTTTCTCTTCCTTCTCTTCTTCTGGTTCGTAGAGCTTCTCTTCCTTCTCTTTACGTAATTTCTTCGGCTGTTCTTCTTTCATTTCGGGTAATTTCTTTTTCTTACCTTTTAATCCCATGACATCTCTTAAAGATAATCCAATATCTTCCCACTTATTTCCGAGCATCTTTACTATGTATTCTTCCTTTGTTGGGTATAATAGTGATTCTGAAATTGCTTTATTTCCTTTAATGTCTTTTTTCATACTTTTCGCTTTTTTGACAAACGTGGGGATTCGACGTTGCTGAATTACTCTATATGAAACAAGACTACCTGCTACTGCAGCAATCGCGCCCACTATTAACAGAAAATAAAATGTAGGTACTCCAGGGAAAATTTCTGCTATTGACACCACAACAGTAAAATCACGACTTTCAGAAGTAAAATTCGCTTTTCCAATAGTGAGAGTAGCTATAAAGGTTTCAGGCATGAAAAATGGTTCGGCTATTGGAAATGTAGTAACTGTATAAGTGCCATCACCATTATCAATAATGAAATTGCTATCGGTGGTATACACAATACCTCTTATAGTGAAAGTTAAATATGCTCCAGTAACTGGAGCCGAGCTATTATTAGGATCAGTAAGTGTTATTTGAAATTGTACAGTTCCTCCGGAAGCTAAATGTATTATAGTACCAACAGAAAACAGCGGAGAAAACTCTCTTTTATTAATAGTTAGAGATATTATCGCCACTCTAAAATCATAATTGTCCTTATTTAATGTAACTACAATAGAATACTCTCCTGCTTGAAGAGTTTCTGTGTCGAGGTCTAAAATATATTGATGCTCGGCAGTTTCATGTAAGAATCCTGTAATAGTACTTCCTGGGATTGGATCTCCATTCCCATCAAGTTTGTGCATTATAAAACTCTTCTCATCAGCATTCTTTAAAATCTTCGAAGTTAGAAAGTCAGTAAACTCAAA
>CAYNEU010000143.1:0-4672 GCA_964396275.1 uncultured archaeon
TGATGCTATTGCAAGTGAAAGTACCATACCTATTGATGTACAAAAAGTTCCTTTTGATTTATTAACTTTATCTTCGAACGACATCTATGGTCCAAGGGGTGTAGGTGCTTTATATCTTAAGAAAGGAATACGAGTAAACCCCATCCTTATTGGCGGGGGTCAAGAGAATGGGATGAGATCTGGATCTGAGAATATACCTGGGATAATAGGATTTGCTAAAGCAGCTGAAATAATGAAGGCAGAAATAAATAAAGAAGCTGTTAGATTAAAAATACTCAGGGATAAATTAGTTAGGGAAGTTTTAAAGATACCTAAATCGTATTTAAATGGGCATCCTAAGAAAAGGACGCCAAATAATGCTAATTTCCGGTTTGATTATATTGAAGGCGAATCATTGCTTCTCTCCTTAAAGGATGAAAAAGTGGAGGTAGCAACGGGTTCTGCCTGTTCTTCAAAGACTCTAGAACCATCCCATACGCTTATGTCGTGTGGTCTATTACATGAGGAAGCACATGGGAGTTTATTATTAACTTTAGGGAGATTTACAGAAGAAAAAGATATTGATAAAATTATAAAAGTATTACCCAGAATAGTAAGAAGATTAAGAATTTTATCACCACTTACACCTTCAGATTTATTAAAAAAACTACAAGAGGAGGAAAATTAAATGAGTGTACATAAATATACCGATAAGGTAATGGACCATTTTCGGAATCCACGAAATGTGGGTTCAATTGAAAACCCCGATGGATATGGAAAGGTTGGAAACCCAGTATGCGGAGATTTAATGGAGATCTTTCTTAAAATAGGGAAAAATGATAAAGGGGAAGATGTCATTGATGATATTAAATTCAAAACTTTTGGATGTGGTTCCGCAGTATCAACTTCATCAATGGTAACTGAGATGGCAAAAGGGATGACCCTTGATAAGGCTTATAAAATAACTCGAAGCGATGTAGCAGAGGAATTAGACGGTTTACCTCCAATCAAAATGCATTGTTCAAATCTAGCCGCAGATGCGTTAAAAGCTGCAATAAATAACTATCGTGAGGGAACAAAGCCAGAAGTAGAAGTGGTTACTTCATGTCAGCTGGATGTGCGAGTAATACTCGGTGTTGATGAGTTCAAGGGGAAAGGAGTCTATACGGAAGTTCCTAATCTTGAAGAACTAAGGGAGAAGAGAACACTGATTGTTGATACGGGAGATGATTCTTTAGAATTGGCCCTCAAATTAACTGAATATACAGGGAGAGTAATAGTGATTACTTCTGCAAAAGATATCCCCGGAACTGTGGAAATCGCAAAAAAATTGAAACAATCTGATGTAAAAATCTTGCGTCTATCAGAACTTAATGAAATAAAAGGTGAGCTAGATGAAGTTGAAAAGGTTATTATCCATGATTTCGATGAAGACGAGAAATATGAGCTTTTTGTTGACGCTGTAATTATTTTAGATTATAGAGGTTAATTTTTTTTCTTTTTCTTATTGAGTATCTAATGTAATTTTTTTTTATCGTTAATTTTTATTATATTTGTTCCAATTTTCATCTTAATTTACTTTCCATATTTCCCTCATTTTTGGATGGGTATGAAAAACCACTCTACTAGCATATCTTGATTATCTTGAAGTGTTAATTAGCAAAAATTCAAATATTGCTAAAATAAAATAGAGGGTATTAGCATTAGGGGGTGATAGAAATGGTGGATAAGAAACCATTATAAAAAATATTTTAGATTTTTTTCAACATAAATATGTTTTAATTGTTTCTGGGGGCATTTTTTAGTAGATTTAGGTATAAGTATATGGGTAAAAATTTAAGATTGAAATGTATTAACTCTGAAAAACACGGCTTAAGATCGATTAGGAAATTTATCAAAAGTATGATAGAGATTTAAAGATTAATAATTCAAGAAATTATAACGCATTATAAATTAAGTGGAAAACTTAAAGAATATTAAACTATTTTTTTAATGAAAATAGCATAATAACGAATATTAAATGAAAAATAAAACAGAATGGGATTGGAGAGATGATCTTCACCCTAATTCCAAAAAGAAAGTTCCTAAAAAAAAAGACCCAGAAGTTACTTTCAAGAAAGGTATAATAATCGCGATTTTATTACTTTCTATCGGAATAGCTCAGTTAATATTTGTCATCTCAATACGTTCAAAATTGATCTGGAGATATAAAGGTGGACCAGTATCTGGTGAAGACGTCATAAATGTCCCTCCTACTTATTTGTATTCAAATAGATATATAATCATGGTTATAGGATATTTTCCAATGGTTATAGATGAAGATGTAGTCGGTAACATTACATTCACACATCAAAATTCAGGTAAAACTTACACTTTTAACTATACGATTGTTGGATATTTAATGTACGAGAAAATGATATTCGATACAAGGATATGGACTATGTCCCCCGGTAAATATAATGTATCATGGGATAATAATTATAATCGATATGAATATTATTTCACAACATATGCATTATTTAATTTTTTTCCTAATGATGATAAATATCCAACAAATATGGAAACAATTATGTTAGTTGTTTCAATTTTTGGTTTCGTAGCGTTTTTAATTTCTGCAATAAAAAAATACCTTAGGATACAACGAGATATTAGTTATTATCGGTAAATCTTCTAAAATTGTTTTTATCATTTATTAAATAATTTTCTATTTTCTTAATGACTCTAAAATATAATCAGTTATATATTTACTATCCTTATTCATTTGATTCTTATAGTTAACATATCTAAAATTAAACACACATAAAGGACAAGATGTTACTATTTCTCTAGATTCGACATTATTGAATAATTCTTTACCTATTTTAATACAAATACTACTATCAACACCTCTAATTCCGGAACCCGCTCCGCAACAAGGACATTCTTCTGGGTTTTTGGATAATTCTTTGATATCTAATCCACATTTTTTTAAAAGTTGTCGAGGTTCAGAGTATAGAGGCCCACTTTTATATTTTCTGCCAACTCGACAAGGATCATGATAGGTGATTATTTTATTCAATGGTTTTAATGTAATTTTATTGTTTTTTTCCAACTCATAAATAACATCAATTATGTGTCTCACATTTAGATTGAAATCTTTAAAATATTTTCTGTATATTTTATCAAAGGCATACAAACAACCTCCACATGTAACAATCAAATTCTTTATTCCTAACTTTTTAAAGAGTTCAATATTTTCTTGAAACATCTTCTTAGCAACATTAAGATTTCCAGCGGAATATACGTATTCTCCACAACATGGTTCCTCTTCTAAAATTTTAAAATCATAACCAGCAAGTTTTAATATTTTATAGGGAGCAAGAGCACTTTCTGTTACACGGAAGGAAGACATGCATCCAAAATACAAAAGAGTATCTGAATCTTTCTTTTCAAATAATTCTGTTGTTTTATAACTTTCAGGTAACCAATTTAATCTATCTTCTGGGTTCCCACCAACAGAGTTGCCTTTTTCAATTATTCCTCTTATGATTTTATTGTGTACTTCTAATGGTGCTTTATTTTCTTCTACAAGTCTAACTTTTGATGAATGAATTATTTCTGATATTTGAATTTCTTGTTGACACGTTAAATCACATAATCCACATAATGTGCAAGTATACAACCCTATGCGTTCTTCTTCTGTAATCTGATTATTTGAAAAAACTTTTTCAGCTATTTTTAATCTTCCGTTAGGTGATTTTAATTCATCGTGAGTAACCTTGTAAGTATCACACACTTCCATACAATCCTTACAGTCTATACATGAATTTATTTCGGTTAATAATTTATTAACATCCATTTCAATATCATTTTTTATAATATTAGATTATATACTAATTTTTCTAACTTATAATAACCAAATTTAAATTAATCGATTTATAAAAATAGTTAAAGGCGTTTTAAACAAATAAAGAATGTGGTTACTTTTATGAAAAGAGTAGTAATAGTTGGTGGTGTGGCGGGAGGTGCTTCTGCTGCCGCTAGATTAAGAAGATTAAGAGAAGATTTCGAAATAATTATGTTAGATCGAGGTCCATACGTATCATTTGCGAATTGTGGATTACCTTACTATGTAGGAAATATAATAAAAGATCGTGAGTCTTTAGAATTGGTAACACCAGAAATATTCCTCGAGAGATTTAATATTGATGTTCGAGTTAATAATGATGTAATTTCAATAGATAAAGCCCAAAAAAAAGTCAAAGTGAAAGATTTAAAAAAGTTAAATGAATCTATTCTTGATTATGATTATTTAATCTTAGCAACTGGCTCAAAACCAATAGTACCTTCATTTCTTGGGCTTGATAGTGTTCCTTATTTTACAGTATGGACAATTCCAGATGCTGTAAAAATACGCGACTATGTTGAAAAATCTAATATAAAAAGGGCAGTTATTGTAGGAGGAGGTTTCATTGGATTAGAAATGGCAGAAAACCTAGTAGAGAAAGGAGTGAGGGTTAAAATCATTGAAATGTTAGATCAAGTCATGCCACCAATAGATAAGGAAATAGCACAATTTATCCACCAAGAATTAATTTTAAATGGAGTTTGTTTGGTTTTAGAAGATCCTGTTGATTCTTTTGGAAGAAATGATAACAATGAACCTTTTGTTAAAACAAAAAGTGGTAGAGTGATCGAAACAGATTTAGTTATT
>CAYNEU010000144.1:0-7762 GCA_964396275.1 uncultured archaeon
ATTCAATTTTTTTTTTTTTATTTTAAATTAGAAAATAATTTTTTTAATTCATAAAAAATTATCATGGAAGATGAGAAATTCTTTCCTATATGTATTAATCCAAATTTATGCGTATTATGTCAGCGATGCATGTATAGCTGTCCAAGTAAAGCCATTTTTTTTAAAAAATCCCTCCGATATGTGAATTATGATAAATGTCAAGGATGCTTAAAATGTGTAGATGTATGTGAGCATGGTGCTATTGAGGTTATCTCGATTAAGGAAGGAAAATTAACGGGTTTTCGTATTGATCAAGAAAAATGTGAATTATGTAAACTTTGTATAGAGGAAGATTTTTGCTTTCAAAATTTATTTGAACTGAAAAAAAATGAAAATACTGATAAGGAGTGGATTGAATTTCGTAAAGAAAATCTTTCAAATTGCTTTAAATGTTTAAAATGTTTTAAGAATTGTCCAAACAATGCAATAATACCTGACATTGATTAATATTGAAAATCTTTTTTATTCTAAATTCATGATAAGTAATTATAAGAAAACTGAAAGAGATAAAAATACAAAAGAGGTGAGAGTAGTGAGCCAAAGAGGTCGAAGAGGTGGTGGCAGAAGAGGACAGAGTGGCGGTAGAGGTAGGATGGGTGGTCCTGCATCTGCAGGTCCAAGTGGGCAATGCATATGTCCTAATTGTAATACGGCTGTCACTCATCAAGTGGGTATTCCTTGTTATAATCAAACTTGCCCGAATTGTGGTGCTAAAATGACTAGAAAATAGAATGAAAACTATTTACAGCTTTAATTTAATAAATTATTCAATTTTTTTAATACATACGAAGCTTTACCTTTCAAAAAGATATCAACTATAGAATTAGTGTATTTTGATTTTTCAATATTAATCTCTATAAATTTCGCTCCATTCTCTTTAGCGATAAACGGAAGAGCAGAGGCAGGCATTATTTCTCCAGTCGTTCCAATTAATATAAGTAAATCGGCTAGAGATGTGTCTTTTATCGATTTATTATATATTTCTTGAGGAATTGGCTCTCCGAAAAAGACAAAATCTGGTTTTAATAATCCTTTGCATCTAGGACAATAAGGGGGAGATTCTTTGATAAAATCAGTACTATTGTAGTTATTATTACAGTCTAAACATGTTAATTTTCGTGATGTGCCATGAAATTCTATAACATTTTTACTTCCTGCCTTTTGATGTAAATTATCTATATTTTGAGTTATGATTGACTTGATATACCCTTTCTTTTCCATTTCTGCAAGTGCATAATGACCATCGTTAGGGGTTGCTTTTCCAAAAAAATCATAAAAAATTTCCTTAATTAAAGACCAAGATTTCTTCGGGTGTGCCAAAAAATAATTTGTATCTAAAAAAATAGGATTATATTTGCTCCATAATCCATTTTCACCACGAAATGGTGGAATCCCGCTTTCTACAGAAATGCCTGCTCCCGTAAAGACCACTGAATATCTTGATTTTGAAATCCATTCACTTGCTAAACGATATAAATTCTCATCCATTTATTATCCCTATTTAATAAAAATAATAACTTTGATAAAAATATAAATAATATGAAAAAACATTTCTGTTGCTGGTATGATGAAACATCTGCTATGAAACGAGCTTATGATAAAGGTTTAATTGATAAAAAATGGGTGGAAAATTATTGTTGGAATGAAGGAAAAAATTGTATTAGAAAAAAAGATTTGAAGAAGAACAATTTATATCACCTGATTATATCCTTCCCGATGGAACAGAAGATCCTAACTTGAAAAAGCTATATAAGAATAGATATGAGTAATATTTTTCAAACTATTTACATGGTTTTTGAAATCTACTTACTTCCAATTCTTTTTTTCCAAATCTAAGAATTTTTGTAGTTCTTCTTGCGTCATTATTGTTATTTTCACCTCAAGTTTCGCACCAAGCTCCTCTAGAGCTTTTTTTGTGCTATTAATGAGATTATCTTTGATAGGAATATTTGGGAAAGGAAGTGCAAAATTAACAATAACATTACTGCTGTTAACCATTATATTCTTAATTATTCCTAGTTCTTTTAAAGTGCAATCGATAAAAGGATGCTTTACTTCTGCCAGCTTATTGAGAACTTCTTCTTCTGAAAAATTCACTTCATAATCACCTAAACTATTGATTTTTTTAATTCTTGCTTTTTATTTTTCAATGTTAATTTGTATTTTATTTTATTTATTTTTAAAGTATCTATCATAATATTTAAAGCTGATAAAGACTAAGAAATCATCTCATTCTTCGATTTCCTACGTATCCGCCAATTGTGAAATAGGTGTGTTTTTCATAATACAATGGTAGCATAAGACCCTTTTGTTTGCATAAGTTTTTGAAAAAAATATTTTTATCTAAAGATAAGGCGACTACCTCTGCTGTAATAATAACTCTATCAATGCAAGTTTTTGAAACATCTTCTATCCAAATTGTTTTACATTCTAAATGAGATTTACATTCTTCAATTCTAGGAGGGCGTACTATCTCTGATTCAATTGGAGTCAGATTTGCATAAATAAATTCATCTTCAGATGATGGTATTGGATCAGCTGTTCTGTTTACTTTTTTTAAAAGGTCCACACTTGGAACATTCAGAACAAACTCATTTATTTGTAAGATATTTCTATATGTATCTCTATTTTTCGCCGAACCAACGCTAATTATCAGAGGATTATAAGAAACAGGCATAACCATTCCATATGGAGCAATATTATAAAGATTATTTTCATCTATAGTAGAAATCAAATAAACGGGCACCGGAATGAAGCATAAAGCATAATTTTCAAAATCTATACTTATTTTCTGTTTCATATTCTATCACTATAGCTTACTATATCTAAAACTTACTGATAAAGTTATTTTTCTATTTCAAATCCTTTCTTAATTCAAAGAAAATGTTAAATTCATTAACATTATAAGTAAATTCTTTATTCTATAATTAAATTGAATAATATAATAAACCAAGTAAACATCCTTCAAAAAGGAGAATACTCTTTTTTATCCATAGTTAGTAAAATTATTATTCTCTACATTATAGTTATAATTAAATTTAACTGAGGACTATATTCAAAATTGAAAACCAAAAACAAAATATGTAAATGGTATCCAGTTTGCCCAATTAAGTATTTTGTTGATCATGGCAAACTTGACCGAAAATGGGTTGAGAACTATTGTTTAATTGGAAATAAAGATTGTATTAGATATAAACTAGAAGAAAGTGGAGAATATCATCCTGATAATATGTTACCTAATGGTGAAATTAAGGAAGAACTTTATTACTGATTAAATTAGCTATATTTTTCTAACTTTTTAATATAAAAAGGATATAAATTGTAAATTCTCTTTTCAAGACAATTCTATATTCTACAAGAACTATTAATTCTCGAAATGATGGTGTTCATGATTGTCATCAGCTTCAGTATGAATTTTTTCAACACCGAATCCTTTACCCACTCCTGGAGAGCAAAGACTTTCTCCTCCTTCTAAAGTTCCATCTATTATCTTTCTGATAACATCATCAATTTTACCAGTTACTCCTACAATTACTTCAATTCCATATTGATTAAAAAAAGCTTCAGCTCTGCGACCCATACCTCCCGCAATCATGTATTTCGCTCCTTGTTGATTTACAAACTCTGGTATACTCCCTACAGAATGTCCAGGGTTTTGAAGTATTTCTTTTTTTAATACTTGATTATCTTCAATTGTAACAAAAGTAAAATCTGGCGCTCGACCAAAGTGAGCGCAAACAGTTCCTGATTCTGTACTAATAGCTATTTTCATTCTTTTCAACTCGTTAATAAATTTTATTTTATATTATATTATAGGAAATTATAAAATTTAAATTTAATGAATAATTATTCATAATATATATTACGTGTATTCTTTAGTTTCATAAGTATAATAATTAAAAATAAAGATGTAAAGAATTAAGATATTTCTTAATAATTATTTTTCTAGAATTTTGAATAATTAATAATAAAAATCTGAATTAATAATCTTATATAATGTATCAATTGGTAATAATGTTATAATCATTTTTTTGGTGATTCGATATAGGAAGAAACAGACATCGACGATGGGTTAATCAAACACCTAATAATATCTATTTCCCTGGAGATTCACCTAAAACTAAAGATTCGACAATAATAACTATTGCTGAATTTGAAGCTATGAGATTAAAACATTATTTAGGCTTGAATCAGAAAGCAGCTGCTGAAAGAATGGGCGTAAGTCAACCTACATTTTCAAGAATTCTTGAAAGTGCTCATCAAAAAAATACTTTAGCTCTGCTTGAGGGGAAAGAAATTAAAGTCTATGGTGGCAATTTTGATTATAAGTTAGGCTTTAAAGGATACGGATGTTTAAATTGTAATCATGAATGGGAAGATCCTAATGCGTCAAAGGATGGAAAAGTTAATTGCATTAAATGTAATTCAAAAAATGTATATTTTTTCGTTAGAGAACTTATTTAAATTCTTATTTTATCTGAAATAGATTAATACAAGATATCCAGTTTTATTGAATATTATTCCATAAAATTCCTTTTAAATTTTTATAAATCTTTTTAATAGATAAACTTGCTTCAGAATCAGGGGCAAAATCTACAACTGGTTGAGCAAAAGACATTGCTTTCGGGATCGATAAATCAAATGGAATTTTTCCTAAGATGTCAAACCCCGTATTGTCGATATAATCCTTGAATTTATCTTGAAAAGGGCTTTTCAAATCAGATTTATTAATAATTATCCCAAACGGAATTTTAAATTGCTGCACGACTTGTATCGCCCGTATTAGGTCGTGTAATCCAGAAGGAGTAGGTTCGGTTATGGTAATGACATAATCCAAGCCTGAAACGGTCGCAATTACGGGGCAGCCAATTCCTGGAGGGCCATCTATTAATATTAAATTGCTTTCCTTGAATTCTTTTAAGTTTTTCACAAATTCTTTAGCATCCGAGACTAACTTTCCGGATGTTGAGCTTCCTAAAATGGTCTTACCATAAACTAGCGGTGAGCCCATCTCTGAAATGTAAGAAACGATATTTCCGCTTTTAACGGAATTTATTTCAAATGCGTGCTCAGGACATAAAAATTTACAAGCCCCACATCCTTCACACGCTAAATAATCCACTACTGGAACTTGATTATCATTGTCCCATCCTAATGCGTGAAACTCACAAAAATGCTCGTCAATGCATTTCTTACAATTAACACATTTTTGTTCGAGGAATATAGCTTTTAGAGTAGCATATATGTCTTGACTCTTTATTGCATCTTCAGCCATCGCTGGAAGTATTAAAGACAGATTAGGTGCGTCTACATCACAATCGAGTACGATTGTTTTTAAATCTGGATCTTTATTGGCTAAGCTTGCCAAGGATGCAACCAGAGAAGTTTTACCTACACCCCCTTTCCCCGAAATGATTCCAACATTCTTTTTCTCCATTACTTTAGCTCCCCTCCCCTTGTTCTTTAGTTTTAATCCATTCGATTAAATTCTCAAATATCCTTTTAAATGCTTTATACCCCTTTCCATTCTTGTCAGTTTCGCTATTTCCATCCATTAAAGGCTCGCCTATACAATACGAATGCACGATGTTATCATCTAAAGGAATGTCGCCAAGAATCATTATATTCTTTTCTTTTAACTCCTTTAGGAATTCGTCTCTGAAGCCCAATAATGAAGATCTATTAACAATAACTCGATGATCTTTATTCAATAATTCAATTAGTTCTATTATCCGAATCAAATCTAGCTTGCCAAACCTAGTTGGCTCTGTAACGGGAATTACTAAATCGGCTTTATTGATTAAGGCTTCTACATCACAATGTGCCCCTGGAGAGGTATCTAGAATGACTACATCGAACCTATCTGGATCATCCTTTATATTCTCGTCAAGTTCTTCGAGGAGTGTTTCTACAATTGCTGCCGAACGAGCCTCTGCCGGTTTTAATTCACCAATTAAAAGAGAAATTCCGTTTACTTTTGTCGAATAAGTCCAACCTATTACTTTTGAATCAGCTTCAATTGCCTCTTCCGGACAAATCTTATAACATAATTGGCATCCAGAACATAAGGCTAATATTGGAATGGGAAATGAATCCGTTAAGTGTAATAAAGCATGCGGCGCACAATTTTGAGCACATAATCCACATTTAGAACACTTATTTTCAATAATTTTAGGTTTAAAAAATGGAACATCTCTTTTATTTTCAAGTCTTCCATTTAATAATAAATATGTATTTGGATTTTCTACATCACCATCTATGAGAAGGACTTTATTTCCTTCATTTTTAAACATAACAGCTAGATTAACAGCACATAAAGTTTTACCAGTTCCTCCTTTTCCCCCTGTAACACAAATAATTTTGGATTTCTTGCTACTCATAAGAGATGTCTTTTTTTTCTAATTAGTGCTTAAATTTTCTAGAGTTGATTCCCTCTTCCCAAACCTTGGCCTTGACCACCCATGCCTCGACCACCTCCACCCATGCCTCGACCGCCTCCACCCATACCTCGACCGCCTCCCATCCCATAATGTGATGCGACATTAGAGGTATTTATTGCTTGTAATTTCCCTTGTATATAGAGATTAATAACTTCTTTTATCGTCATTGCTTCATTTGGAGATTGAAGAATTTTTATATTTAAAGAATTAAGTCCATTAGAAGCATTTGGGCCTAAGAACCCAACAATTACAATATTAGCACCGTTATTACCAATAATTTGAGTTGCTTGTACACCAGCACCCCCCATCGCATTTGCAGCAGGATTTGGAACTGTTTTAACAGCTTTAATCTCATCATTTTGCACTTCAACAAATGTAAAACTTACACATCTTCCAAAACGAGGACTCATTTGATCATTTAAGCCTCCATTTCCCATTGAAGGAACTGCAATAATATCCATTCTTTATTACACCATTTTTTTTTACTTAATATAATTATGAATATATATTCATAATTCTTTAAAAAGTTTTGGAGTTTTAAAAAAAAAACACAAAACTAAAATTTAACAAATTTATTGGTAATCTTATGCTCCTATCAGAAAGGATAATAAAGGAGTATGACACTTACTTAGCCCTTTTAAAATCTGTGATAGAGCATGATGAAGAAAATGGATTGTTGTGGTTGGAAGAATATAATGAAGAATTTAGTAATTTTACAACTTATCATCGCTCTATTTTATAAATGATAAAAATAAAATTGATCTTGAAATGAGTTTAGAACTCTATCGAGATATTTCTAGTACGGATCTTTTATTTAAGCCCCATATTATTCATCCCTAGAATTTCCTGTAAATTATATAAAATAGAAGAAAGTTTTGGATAAAAGATATCTAATAAGGGAAAAACTTAAGAAATAATCTATTCTATATCTTTTATAAAAAGAAAGCATTATAATAACCTAAATACCATATCTCCAAAAAACAGTTTAATCATTATGTCAAAAAAGAAAGAGAAGATCTCTGAAGATGATTTGGAGGATCTACTCGATCAAACCTTTAAGAATCAAGATATGATTCACCATAAGTGTCAGATAAGAGACGACCCAGCAAAAAAACAGGTAGAATGGAAAAAAAAACACGGCAAATAATTCATATTTTTATTGATAATTAATCAAGAAAGCCATATTTTCTTTATCCACTGATATTTTCATATTCTTAATAAATTTATTACTGTCTGGATTAATTTTCTAAAAAGCGATAAATTAAAAAATTATTAGAAAAGAT
>CAYNEU010000145.1:0-3450 GCA_964396275.1 uncultured archaeon
AAATTTTTTAGAAATTTTACTAATGGGCTAACTTTTTTCTCAGGAATTTCATTATAACCATATCTTTCTAATCTGGTTTTAGCCTCATTCTCACTTAACCCTTTATTGTTTGTTGAGAGGTTTGAATATATCTCATCTATACTTATATTTTTTGCTTGTTCAGAAGTTAAAATATTATTGACCATCTATTGCACCTAATTAAGTTATAATCCTTAATTTTCAATTTTTTAAGATAAATTTTTAAAAGTATCTATTTTGAAAGAGAAGAATTTCTTTATAAATTTTTTATATAAATTTTATAAATAGATTTTAAAGAAAAATCTTCTTGCATTGAATTATTTGATGCATAATTCAAGTAAACTTATTAAAAAAATTTTAAATGTTGATTCAAATAGAGTGGAATTTTAATAAATACTGCTTTTCCATATAGATTGTTTTACTAATTTATAAGATTTCAAAGCATATTCTTCCATCATACGATTTGTATTAAAATAAGCACCTAACTTAATTGCATATTTCATTCTTTCTTGCCATTCACTCTTATTTTGGTAAAATAGAGGGATAATTTCTTTTTCTAATTTATAATATAAGTCTTCAGCATCAAAAGAATCATCCACAGTTTGTGCTTTTGGATCAGAAGGTTCAGGACCAATCGCCCATCCTGCTTTTTTATCAGACATATAATAACCCTCTATCCACCATCCATCTAATGTGGATAAATTAAGAACTCCATTAATAGCAGCTTTCATCCCACTTGTCCCACTTGCCTCTAAGTATCTTCTAGGATTATTTAACCACAAATCTACTCCACTCACTAACAATTTTGCTAATGTAATTTCATAATTTTCTAAAAATACAAGTCCTATACCGTATGAATTCCATAAATAATCACTATATTCATAAATCTTTTTTATATAAGATTTAGATTGCAAATCAGCAGGATGAGCTTTTCCAGAAAAAACTAATTGTGCTTTTTTCTGGATAATTTTGGTTAATCGCTCAAGATCGGTGAAAAACAAGAGTGGTCGTTTATATTCAGCTATTCTCCGACCAAATCCTATTGTTAATAAAGTTTTATCAAACAAAATCCATGAATGTGAATTTTCATATTCAATAAGACGATTTTTTGCTTTGTTATGTGCTCTCCACAACTCATAACTATCTAAATTTAAAGCTCTTTCAAAAAGATTTAAATTATGATGCCAATCTCGTGATAATTCCTCATTAAAAAAGTCTCTCATATATGGTGATAACCAATATCCGACATGAATTCCATTTGTTATAGGATTAATTTTATGGTTCGGAAACATTTTATTTGAGACTTCAGCATGTTTTTTTGAAACTGCATTAATATAACTACTTGCATTTAACGCCAAAATAGTCATGTTGAGCACATCTTTTCCCCCAAATTCATGGATGTTACCTGGTAGGCGATTTCGAAAGACATCGTATACTAAGTTATAATCAAATTCTTCAAGTCCTGCTCTTACAGGAGTGTGAGTCGTAAATACGCAGTGTTTTTTCACTTCCTCTAAATTTTTATATTTTTTTAAGAGTTCAAAGATTAAAAAAGCTGCATGACCTTCATTAAGATGATAAGTTTTTATGTTGTGATATCCAAGTTTTTCTAACATTCTATACCCACAAATACCAAGAATCATCTCTTGTGCTATTCGTTGAAATGGATTTGCATCATATAAGATATGAGTTAATTTTCTTTGCCATGGCTCATTTTCATCAAGATCAGTATCTAATAATATAACTGGTATTTTATGACCATTTCTACCTATAATGTCATACTTCCAAGCTTCAACTGGAATTAATTTATCCTGTAATTCAAGAGTTACTTGTTGATCAATTTTTTCAAAATCATCACCAAAAGCCCATTCCATTTCTTTTTCGACTTGATTGCCATTTGAATCAATTTGCTGATAGAAATAACCGGCATCATATGTCAAAGTGATCGCAATCATTGGCAAACCCATATCAGCTGCAGATCGAAGAGCATCTCCCGCTAATATTCCTAAACCTCCAGAATAAATAGGTAAACTACTTTCTAAAGCAATTTCCATAGAAAAATAAGCAATTTCTTGTTTTTTTTCATAATCATTAATTTTTAAATCTCCCCTTAGTAATGCTATTTAAATGATAAAGATTAATATGAATCTTAAGGTTATAAGAATATCCCTTAAAAAAAATTAATTTTCGATAATTTTATGCAACAAATTTTCAAAACAAGATTTTTGAATTAAGTTTTGAATATGAATTCATAGGATACTTAAAAGAAGGATATTCTATTAAAATTTTAATTTTTATAACCTTATAATCAAATTTATTATATGGCTCTAAAATTAACTAATATCTAAAAAAACTTATTTTCAGAGTAATTTTACTTTATAAAATTTTATACATATCTTTAAAAGGGGAATTATCTGAAAGAGAGTACAAATAAATTTAAGATTATTATTTATTATGACTGAATATTTTAACTTACTTTATTGGATCCTATTCTCTTTGGGAATTATACTTTCTATTTTAGGTTTATTTTATATCATATGGATAATGAAAAAGCTAAGACGCTTAGATAGTGGATCAGAAGATATGGTAAAAATTCACAAATTAATAAAATTAGGTTCTAATACATATTTAAAAAGACAATTTAAGACGATTAGTGTAGTGCTCCTTATTCTTTCTGTAATACTTTTAATTGTTAACATTCCTCTAGCAGTCTCTTTTATAATTGGTGCAGTGACATCTCTGTTAGCAAGTTATATAAGTATGGTTGCATCCACTCTATCAAATGTTAAAGTAACTCAAGCATGTAAGACTGATTTAAATAATGCTTTGAAAATAGGATTTAATGCAGGTATGGTTATTGGAGTTTCAGTAATTTCTATTTCTTTATTAGGAATTAGTATTCTATACATTTCATTTAATTTCAATATTCAAAATATTGTTGGTTTTGCTTTTGGAGCATCTTTCTCAGCACTCTTTGCGCAATTAGGGGGCGGAATATTTACTAAAGGTGCAGATATTGGAGCTGATCTAGTAGGAAAATTAGAACATGGTTTACCTGAAGATGATATAAGAAATCCCGCTGCTATAGCAGATAATGTCGGTGATAATGTCGGAGATTGTGCGGGTAGAGGAGCAGATCTCTATGAATCTTCTTCCGCAAATAACATCGCTGCGATGATAATCGGAGTAACCTTAAGTACAGCTACAAGTAATCCATTATTCATTATTTTTTCCTTAGTTTCAAGAGCTCTAGGCAATGTTGCTGGATTATTGGGAGGTTTTTTTGTAAAAATTAAAGAAAGAGATAAATCTCCCATCGCGGCATTTGCTAGAAGCCTTAGTGTTACAGCAGTAATCAATATCATATTCTTTCTAATATTGATATTGATCTGTTTTCAAACAGGATGGCTATTCTTATTCATCTCTTCCATT
>CAYNEU010000146.1:0-2569 GCA_964396275.1 uncultured archaeon
TTAAATTTAGAAAATAATGGAATAACCGCTCCAAAAACAGAGTCAAATCCTTTAAAAAATTTTTTCAGAATCTCAGGGAAGTTTTGATTGAATAAAGCAACTCCTTGTGCAAAGACAATTCCATAAGGACTTATATTAATATCTAAATTATTATTTTGTTCAATAAAAAATCCCGGAAATCCTTTGTGTGCCATGATTTTAGCAACGTTACTAGCTTTATCCAATAAATAGATACAGCACCCTTTTAAATCTAAAAAATCAATAATACTATCAATAGTTCTTTTCAATAAATCTTTTAAATCATCAGTTTGATTAGCGATACTTATAAATGTATTTAAAGTGTCAATTTTTCTAGCATGCTCCTTCAATTTATCCTCATTTTTTTGTATATCCGTAAGATCATGAAACAAATATTGAATAAAAAACTCATCTCCAAGTTGAATCTCATTAATATTCACTTCAAGATATAATTGGGACGCCGAAGACTTTTTTATCCTTGAAATAATCGGTGGTGGTTGATCTATTAAATGTTTTATTATATTTGGGTCAACTAGTCCCTCATCGAATAAATCAAGTTTTAATGCTTTAATACCCACTAATTCTTCCTTAGGTAATTCCACTAATTTTTCAGCTTCTAAATTTACATCAACGATAGTACCCATATCACGATTTATTATGAAAATTGCATCCCGAGCGGCCTGAAATAAAGCTTGATATCGATGCTCTGCCATTTCTAGAGTTTGAATTACAGGTTTAATAGACTCAAAATAGGAAAAAAAGAAGTTCTCAATTTCCTTAAGTTTATTTGCATCTGCTTTATGATCTTTAGGCTCATAATCAAAAGCCAGGTATGCATCTTCAACATTTATAATGTAATTAGCAAAACCTTCAAGAAGCTTATTTGCAAGCATTAAACTTATCTCAGTTTTAATGCCAGTGATTATTGTGATCAAAAAGCTTTCATACCCTCCCCGAGCAAACTTATTAGGTTGTTTAAAAAATAAATTTGCTGTCTTAATCTCCTTAAATATGTGGATGAACACCCCTTTTGTTGGAAGTTCTATTAATGAAGGAATGTTTTGTATGAGCTCATCATTTAATGATTTTGGTGCTTTCAAAAAAATACTCGGCCCAAAAAGAGGATCAAAACGTATCAAGAGTAATCCAATCAATCAACTTCACGACTGTATTCTTATAATCACGATTTTTAAGTAATAATAGAATTATAAAAATTCTTTATTATATATTTATTTTTAAATAGTGCTTACTTTAATTTTGCTGATTAAATTTTTAAGCTAATAAAAAAATTTAGTCGATATAATCGACGAGTCAATTTTACTTTAAGCACTATTCCATTCTAAGAAAAATCATCTCCTTTTATAATTTTGTAAGGAAATATTCTAAAGGGATTAATTTTTTTCATTATCATGGAGGATCTGAATATATATCTACACTCAACGGAATTTTTTGACTTTAACAAAAAAGCAGTGACTAGAAAAGCTTTTGAAATCACTAATGGTCTAACAACTGATAAAGAAAAAGCCATTGCTCTATTTTATTGGGTAAGAAATGAAATTAAGTATAATATGTTAACATATGTGCCTAATGTACCAGCTAATTTTAGAGCAAGTGTAACTTTACGCCGAAAGAATGGTTTTTGCATTTCAAAATCCATACTTTTATCATCTTTTGCTAGAGCAATTGGAATTCCCGCCCGTATTCATTTAGTAGATCTAATTAATCACTTAATTTCTCAAAAGGTAATTGATTTTATGGGAACTAATGTAATGTATGTACATGGTTATAGTGAATTCTACTTGAACGGTAAATGGATAAAACTAACACCATCTTTTGATCCTCAAACTGCAATAAAAGGAAAATTCCTCCCAATGGTTGAATTTGATGGAGAACATGATGCTGTTTTTCCTAAATTAGATAATAAAGGTAATCAATTCGGAGAATATATAACTGACAGAGGCGTACATGCTGATTTACCGCTGAAAGAAATTGATGAAATTTTCGAAGAGAAATACCCTTCATATGCTCTCTATAAAAAAGGATTTAATCCAAATCAAATAAACGAGAGAACTTTAACATACAAGAAATAAAATGAAATTTCTAACTAAAGTAACTTTCTTTTAATCCTAATTCTCGCAAAAAGATTTTATATTTGCCTAATCTTCCGCCATAATTTCCAGCAGAAATTTTAATTAAACCATCCATGTTTATAATCCCATCAATCACTTTTAACATTGTTTTTTTAATAGTATCCAGATCTAAAGCATTAAATACAATTTCAGGAATTGAGTAGACTTCATCTGGCACCTTAAATTCTTCAGAGGGTATTCTATTCTTTAATGTTGGGCAATATGGATGGTTTGTTGAAGGGCCAATTTCAGGAAAATTTGTCTCTATTTTAGACCCCGCTGAACATACATCAAAAGTAGTGCATACATTATCAATTTCAGCGATAATTTTAACAGCTTCACGTCCAACCTTTATACCTGAGTCGACTGAATCACAAAATAAATATAAATTTCCTCCCATAACGCCTTTAGAATAAGTAAGT
>CAYNEU010000147.1:0-3177 GCA_964396275.1 uncultured archaeon
ATTATTATTAATTATGGTAAATTGAAATCATTACCTGGTTTAAGGATTTTTATAATTTCTTTTACTTTATTTACGATGGGTTGGTTTTTTACGGTTATTGAAGGAATAATTTTTGAGGAGACATTTAATCTGATTGAACATGTGTGTTATATTTGCAGTTCAGTAATGATATTCATTTGGACGTTAATAATTTTTAAAGAGAGGGGTGTTAATGAATTTAATAGGGATAATTGATTTCTTTGTGTTTATTATAACTCTCTTATCACTTAGTATTATAATAATTGGATGGAGAAGTCAATTTTCAGTAATCACTAGATTATCTCTTATAGCAATGATGTTCATTATTTCCTTCTATTATTTAAGTAATTTCTTAGAGTGGTCTGGAATTAGCGATGTGTTCGTGAATATTGAAGATTATATAGCAATGTTAGCTCCTTTAGCTTGGTTTTTTTTTATGTATACTTTTATACAGAAAAAAAATGAAAAAGATTTACGAAAGAATCAAAAAAATATTGAAGAAGCATATAGATACACAGAATTTTATAAAGATTTATTTACTCATGATATTAGAAATATATTACAAAATATCCTATTAGGCAATAACATTATTGAGCAATCTTATAATAATCAGCAAAAATTAGAGAATCTTCCCGAAATTTATGAATTAATTAAAGAACAAATAATAAGAGGAGAAAATTTGATCTCAAACGTTACCAAACTCTCTGAAATAAGAAAATCAACTTTTCCAATTCACACTATAGATCTTAAAAGTATTCTTAAAAAGACTGTTGAACATATAAAAAAATTATATGACCATAGAACTTTATCAATCCAAATACCAGAAGAAAAGTTATCGCTAAAATCAAATGATTTACTTACTAATATATTTGAAAACATTCTGGTTAATGCAATAATACATAATAAAAATAAAACTATTGAAGTTGGGATAAAGGCATCAAAATATAAACTTAATCAAACCCAATATATCAAAATTGAGTGTATTGATAATGGAGTTGGAATTTCAGATGACAGGAAGAAAGAAATTTTTATCACACGCGAGGAAGAGGAAAGTAAATTTAGAACAGGTTTAGGCTTATCTCTCATAAAGAAAGTTATTGAATCTTACAATGGTAAAATTTGGGTGGAAGATAGAGTTAAAGGAGATTATTCTAAGGGGAGTAATTTTATCTTACTAATTCCCGAAAGTTAAATTTTTTTTAAATTTTATATTTTTTGAGAAAAAAATTCGGGTTTTTTAATCTAGAGCCATTAAGACCCTCAAGTAAAGCTTATAACTATTAATTTGAATGAAATAAATAGGTTTCTTCCTCTATCTCTGCAAGAAAAAGGTTTACAATTGCTAGCCATTTGTTTTTTGATTCTAAATCGCTTATAATTTTACTTGTTAATTCTTTTCCTATTTTTAGATTTTGAAATGCTAATTCTCTATTTTCAAGTGCTATATAACATATTCCAATTTTGATATATGTCTGGGGAATAAACCAATCATTAGAATCAATAGCTATTGCCTTTTGAAATTCTTCTATGGCTTTTTCATACTCTTTAAAGGTTATCAAGATTTCTCCGTATGTATCATGATAAAATCCTTTTTCTGGTTCCTTTTCTACAAGTTCCTGAAGAATTTTCAATGCTTCTTGTCTTTTACCCAAATATGATAACCAATACGCTTTATAAATATAAAGAGAATCATCATTGGGATATTTTTCGAGTAATTTCTCAATAATTTCTAATCCCGCTTCTAATTTTTTATCTTTTTTAAGAGTATATGCTTTTTTTATCATAATATCAATTTCTTCTTCAGGAAAAAAAGCCCTCATATTCTCTAGGATCGTTAGTACATCACTATATTGGTTAAAATAGAGTAGAATTCTAATTTTTGAATCGTATAATTCATAATTATTCGGAGATACTTTGATTTCTTTATCAATTTCTTTAATTTTTTCTTCGTATTGAGATTCAAATCTTTCAGAATTCTGTAATTGCACAATATCTGTCATGTTTTGCCAAATTATGCCTTCTAATTTATCATAGGTGTCTTTAATTTCTTTTTTTATCTCAATTTTATATGCTAAGTATTTGATATATCGTGGCAGAAATTCTCTCAATGATTCCTTGAACTGTTTATTGAATGAGTTTTCACAAATTTCATATAGAATATCATCTATAATAGAATTTAGACTACCAGACCTCCTAAATTTTTCCAAATATTTGTACATTGCAATATATTCTTCAGTAACAGCTCGGAGAATTCTTTCTATTTTTTCATCTGAATGAAAATAATAATATTTGCCAGGGGAAATTTCTAACTTAAAGAACTTTAAGTCGTATAAGTCGCTTTCGCTTTCTACAATCTCATTTACCCAAAAATCTAAGATTCTCTTTTTGATTTCAGAGAATCTCGAAAAATCATCAAGAGATAGATAATCCGGATAAAAATTCGGATGATTTATTGAAATAAAGAGCAAAATTTTATATTAAACTAAACCTAGTCTTTCATTAAAAAAAATTATATTTTCATTAAGATATAGAAATCTAATGGAAAATTCTGAAGAATTTCGATTTAAAATAGTTGTAATTGGAGATGGAGTAGTAGGTAAAACATCTTTAATTAAAAAATACACGAAAGGGACATTTGAAAAGGATTATATCAAAACAATTGGGGCCCAACTTTCAAAATATATTAAAGAAATTAATGGAGACATAATTAGATTAATATTCTGGGATATAGCAGGTCAAGATGATTTTAATTTTCTACATCACTTGTTTTATAAAGAGGCTAAAGCAGCAATTATAGTATATAACCTTGAAGAAAATGAACTTGGTCAAAATAGCTTTACACATATAAAAGCCCTGGTATGAAGTAGTAGAAGAAAATTGTGGAAATATTCCCATTGTATTATTTGCTAATAAAGTTGATTTAGTGGATGAAGATAATATAAAAATATCAAAAATCCAAAATCTTGTTAATGAGCATAATTTTTTGAAATTTTTTTTCACGTCTGCAAAAACAGGGCAAGGAGTAGTTGAAGCATTCAATGCAATTATAGAGCAATTATATTTAAAATTTAAAACTTTGTAACAGTGATTTTGCTCTCATTTCTTTTTTAATAGGAAATTAAGATTCACACTTTTCCTATATTGATATAAAAAATATTG